>JAZKFE010000482.1:0-17360 GCA_040386595.1 Planctomycetota bacterium
GAGCCTCACCCTCCCAGAATTTCGCACGGCTTTTGTTCAGCAGATTCGTGGAATTCTGAGGTGTTTGTCATTAAGACACAATATTAGCCACGGACCGACTCGGATGAAACACGGATGGGAGTTGCGAATTCGTGAGAACTGCCCCTCACTATCCGCGGCCACCCTCGCAGCAGGTTTCACAGATGGTGTGGCACTGCGAGCACTGTAGCTTGGCCCGGATTTCGATCAGCGGACCGCCACAAGCCGGGCAGGCGGAGCGGCAAGTCGCGGTGGCCGGAGACACCGTCGCAGGCGTTGTGTTGGCTACGTTTTGACAGTTTTGCATCGAGGGCGTCATTGTGGATTTTTCTGCAAAATTAGGCATCTTCAGTCTCAGCTAATTCGATCACGCGGTGGTCTTTGGCTGCTGCATAAATGGCTTCTACCAGCTGGATCGTACGGAGATTGTCGCGGCCGCTGATCGGGGGGACTGTTTGATGTTTTACCGACATCAGCAACTCGCCCATTGTCCCGCGAAAGGCGTCGGGGAACCAGGCTTGCTTCCAACGGGGTTGAAACCAATAGTCACCTCGTTCCCGCGTTGTGAAATCCAGGGTGCTCGGGGTGGCGGCCGGGTAGCTGGGCCAGCCGATGGTGCCTCGGGCCAGACCGGCGGTCCCTTCGACGCGCCAATGAATGCCGATATCCCCCTGACTCCCTTCGCGGACGGGGCCGGTCCAGACGTCATCCCAACTGCTGGCTCGGCAACCATTCGCGAACTCCAGAATATACAAGTTGATGCCGTCCGAATGCGGAAATTTGGTCCGCGGATCGGGACGGGTACTCGCCATGACCCGCTGGGGATCGCCGAACCAATAGCGAAAGCAATCCAGGTGATGGATCGACATCACGAACGTAGATAAGGAATGGAGATCCTGGCTCCAGGGCATCCAGTGGGGAATGGCTCGCATATCAATGGTGCCCAAGACAGGTTCACCGAGCAAACCGCGTTGCAACAGATCCCGACAGCCGCGGACCGAATGATCGTGCCGCATATTTTGATTGACGGCCAACGTAATTCCAGCGCTCTCACACAGGTCGACGATTTCTCGAGCCTCGGCGTAGCTCATCGCCAGTGGTTTCTGAGCCAGAATACCCCGGATATGCTTGGCGTGCTGGACGATATCACGAATGATGGCAGGTTGATGTTGCGGGGGAACTCCGACGTCGAGCACCTGGATTTCGGGGTTCTTCAGCAGTTCGCGATAATTCGGGTACACCGTCGGAATGCCGCGCACCAATGCTACTTCGGCGGCTCGTTGGGGGTTCCGTGAGGCAATCCCCAGCACGCGAAACCCGGCTTGCTGATAGGCTACCAAATGGCAGTCACGAATAATAAAGCCCGCGCCAATGACACCAATTCCAAACTGGTTCAAATCGGGATCAAGCGGAACTTCATAGTCGAGGTCCAGGACGTTCATAGAACTCCAAATTCACGCGGCGGGCAATCGATTGAGGAAGAGTTTTTCGCCACGGATTCACACGGAAGAACACGGATTGGGTCAGCGTTTGTTGGCCTAAGAACGCTTGTCAAAACCGAACTTAAAGCGACGAGAAGAGATGTGAAACCACGAATGACACAAATCACACGAATGAAGAACAGCTAACTGCAGTCGTCGGGAAATTGACTGAGTGCTCCAGGGCCGTTCCCGTTCTCAACAATCAATTGAAAAAATCGATCTCCGCATGATTTATTTCGTGTATTTTGTGTTATTCGTGGTTCAATTATTCTGAATGACGTTGAACATCTTGCTCGAGCTTCTTAAGCCAAAATTGGCTGGACGACTTTGCCTTGCACGTCGGTCAGTCGATAGTGACGTCCCTGGAATTTGAAGGTCAGGCGTTCGTGATCGATCCCCAGGCAGTGCAGCAATGTCGCGTGCAGGTCGTGCACGTGGACGGGATCTTTTGCGATGTTATAAGAATAATCGTCGGTCTCGCCGTACGAGGTTCCCGGTTTAATGCCCCCTCCGGCGAGCCACATTGTGAAACACCGCGGGTGATGGTCGCGGCCGTAATCTTCAGCCGTCAGTTTGCCCTGGCAGTAGACCGTTCGGCCAAACTCGCCCCCCCAGACGACCAGTGTGTCATCCAGCAATCCCCGTTGCTTCAGGTCCTGGACTAATGCCGCGGAGGGTTGATCGGTATCCCGACATTGCCCCGTGATCTGTTTGGGCAGTGCCGCATGCTGGTCCCAGCCGCGATGGAACAGCTGCACGAAACGGACACCACGTTCGGCTAAGCGCCGGGATAACAGGCAGTTGTAGGCAAAAGTGCCGGGGATCTTCGAGTCGGGGCCATACAAATCGAAGATATGCTGCGGCTCTTGTGAAAGGTCAGTCAGTTCGGGAACTGACGTCTGCATGCGATAGGCCATTTCGTACTGCGAGATCCGGGTCGCAATCTCCGGATCACCGTACTCGGCCAGCTGCAGTTGATTCAGCTGATTGAGATCGTCCAGGAACCGGCGGCGAGCGGTGCCATCGAAACCTTCTGGATTGGAGAGATAGAGGACCGGTTCGCCGACCGAGCGGAACTTGATGCCCTGGTACTTCGTGGGGAGAAAACCACTCCCCCACAGACGGTCGTACAACGGCTGATCGTTGGGATTGCCGCTGCCCTTGGAAATCATGGCGACGAACGCCGGCAGATTGGTGTTTTCACTTCCCAGCCCATATGACAGCCAGGAACCAATGCTCGGCCGCCCAGCCAGTTGAGCACCGGTCTGAAAGAACGTCACCGCGGGATCGTGATTGATGGCTTCGGTATGCAGAGATTTGACGAAGCACAGTTCATCGGCAATTTTTGCCGTATGCGGCAGCAGTTCACTGAGCCACGCCCCACTCTTCCCATGCTGTGCAAACTGGTACTTGCTGGGAGCCACGGGAAAGGACGTCTGTGTCGCCGTCATGCCCGTCAGCCGCTGTCCACGGCGGATCGAATCGGGAAGTTCGGTCCCGCGTCGTTCGGTCAGTCCGGGCTTGGGATCGAATAGATCGAGCTGAGACGGAGCTCCAGATTGAAAGAGATAAATGACGCGTTTGGCGGTCGGGGGAAAATGAGGTAATCCCGGTAAACCACCCAAGACAGGCTGCTCGGCAGCGGCGGCGTTGTCCCGGAGCAAACTGGTAAGAGCCAATCCTCCCAACCCCAGGCTCCCTGCCTGCAGGAAGGCTCGCCGACGGAGTGACGACAGCGGGTCGCTCGATGAGTCACGCAACATGAGGGAACCTTATCTCTAGCGGGCGGATGGTATTTGGACCTCAGCGCTGGAGTGCAGAGTTCCCCGTTCGACGTCGTAAGACAGGCTGTTCGCCATTTTCGGCCCGTTCCCGGTGATCCGCAAGCCACATCTCAATGGAATCGTCAAAGACTCGCGCTGTGTTGTTGCGGAATGACTGAGGACGAAGCGGCCCCATTTGCAGGATGGGTATTCCTGCCCTTCAGTATTGGCCTTTCATACGAAGAGACGGGCAAGAGTGCCCAGCCTGCAGCGGATCAGGGAGTTCCCCAACGACTGCAGCAACTGAGTTGCTCGCGTTTAGTTAAGCTGCGGCGGGCCGGTGAAATGCATGTTGCACGGAGGTGTGCGGTGAATGAGGTGTTTGCGGTTATTGGGTTGAATGTCGCCTGCTTCGCAATAAATCATTACTTGTCAATGTGTTACGCGGTTTGATGTCGTCTCACGGTCGAGATTGACAGTATGTCGATCGGCGGACTTTTCGGAGTTTTCAGAAAATGTGTCAAAGTTTTACCAGTTTAACTAATCAGAACAGGGCTAAATGTTCGAAAAAGATTCCCAAGTGCGATAGTCCGCACTATCCCTTCCTTTGGGCTCTGCATCTCGATCCGGAACGCGAACCCCGACCACCGCGTGCCTCCCCCCGCCACTTGGTTGGAGCCATCCATGAGTCTGACAAGAGTAAGTCTCTGCTGTGTTGTCTTGCTGGCCTGGGCCTCGTTTGCCCCGGTACATTCGCAAGAACCGGCCCCTATTCCAGGCACGGCGTCACTCGGTGACCAGTCCCAGATGGGGGGGCCCCCACCGGCTCCTCAGCAGGACTATTACCCCCAGGGCGGGGTACCGAGTTACGCTCCTCCTCCAGGACCCAGTGGCTACGTGCCGCTCGATCCCTTCGGAGTCCGGTTCAGTGTCCGATCCGATATCGGTGACGGACCTGGCTGGGCCAACGGGTTCCAGTCGCTGAACGGCTTCGTGCCGATCACCTTCGAGCCTGATCGCAGCCTGTTGTTTATCAACGGGCGAGCGATCGCGACGAACAACGGTTCGTTCACGGGCAACATTGGTGCCGGTATGCGGTGGTACAGTCCGGACCTGGACCGCGTCTTCGGTGGGTCGTTCTGGTACGACTACGATAACAGCAATTTCACTAACTACGATCAATGGGGTATCAGCCTGGAAAGCCTGGGCAAGTACTTCGACGTACGGCTGAATGCGTATATTCCTTCCAATGACAATCAGAGTACGGTGAAGACTCGACTCAACGGGAATATCTCGTTCATCAACGACAACATCGGAATCGGCACCAACCGCATGGTCGAAAACGCCTTGCGTGGTGGCGACTTGGAAGTCGGTGGAGCTCTGCCGCTGTTCGGTGATTACGGCTTGCGGTCCTACATTGGTGGTTACTACTTCCAAGCACCGTCCGTGGAAACTACGGTCGGTTTCAAGTACCGCTCGGAAATCATGGTCACGCAGGACATTCAGCTGCAAGTCGGGGCCAGTTCCGACAAGCTGTTCGGGCAAAACGTCTACGGTGCGGTAACTTACTACTTCCCGGATGGACGTCCGAGCCGCATCCTGTCACGTCAGCCGGTTCGCGAGCGGTTGTACACAAACGTGGAACGCAACTACCGATTGAATGTTTACCGTCGTGAGTTGAAAGAGACTATCATCTCGATCAATCCTGATACGGGTCTGCCCTACGTTGTGCACCATGTCGACAACATCAACGCTCCGGGAACGGGCGACGGCCGGGTTCAGAATCCGTTTGGCAGCTTGGCTGATGCGGCACCGGGTGCAGACATCGTCTTCGTCCACCACAATCAGGTTGATGGCGGCGGGAACCCGATCTTGACCGGTTATGACACCGGAATCACCTTGTTCGATAACCAACGCTTGCTGGGCCAGGGAACAGACCATCTCTTCACGGATCTGAAGTTCGGTACCTTGACACTGCCTGGTAACGACGGTGGCCCGATGCCAGTGATTACCAACCCCGCAGGTGATGTCGTCACCTTGGCGAACAACAACGAAGTGTCAGGCTTCCAGATTGGTGGAGCGGCACCGAACAATCCCTCGGGTAACGGCATCTTCGGTGCAGGGATCACCGACTTCAATATCAATCGCAATACGATCCTGAATGCTGGGGCCGCTGGTATCGCCATCAATGGTGCTGGAACCGGCTTCATTACGGATAACACCATCACTGGCAGTACGAACGCCAACATCGAAATCAATAACACCACCGGTACCGCTCTGACACTAGATGTGACTGACAACATCGCTTCAACGGGTCTGGCGGGCTTGATCCTGCGTGGAGATGGTGCTGGCTCAGACATCGACGCTGTGCTGTCGGGTAACACATTCAACAGCAATGATAATAGCGGTATGGATATTTCGGCTTCGAACGGCAGTGTGGCAACTGTCGTGGGGACTGGAAACGTTTCCAACAGCAACGGTGCCGACGGTGTCCTGGCCAAGGCCGACAACGGGACCTTGAACTTGGGGCTGTTCGACCAGACCTCCAGCTTGAACACTGGCAACGGTTTGAATCTGGCTACGGTCAACGGTGGTGTGTTGAATACCCAAGTTGACACCGCCACTCTGACCTCCAACACACTCAACGGTTTGAATGTGTTGGCGGATACCGGAACGGTGACCTTCGCCTCGTTCAGCAACTCGGTATTGAATACCAATACTCAGTTCGGAGCCGTGCTGAATGCGAACAATGGTGGTGCGATCAACGGACAGTTTGACGGCAACTCGCTGTTGAATAACGTGGCTGGCGGCCTGACTTCGACCTTGAACAACGGCTCGAGCTCAACCATCAACTTCCTGGATAACACGATCGGTGGTGTCAACGGCACGACCCCGGCATTCGGAGCAGCCTTTATCGCTCAGAACGGTAGCACGATCGATCACATCTTCGACGGCAACACGATTTCGAACAACGCGGGTATCGGGTTGCGGTTCGCGGGAACCGGTGGTTCGACGGTCAACTATGCGATGACCAACAACGATATCCTCAACAACGGTGGGATCGGCCTGAGTTCATCAGTGATCGATGGTTTCGCGACTATCTCGATCACGGATAAGAACGTGTTCAGCGGCAACGTGGATGCGGGTGCGATGCTGTCTTACTCTGGTAGCACAGTGGCCACTCAGGTCATCGACGATAACCTCTTCGAGAACACAACCGACAATGCTGCGACCTCCAGCCCCAATGGCCAGGGCTTAGTTGTGGCTCTCGGTGGTACGGCGGTTCTGGAAAGCACCATTACGAACAACTTCTTCCAGAACAACGTCAGTGACGGTGTCTTGATGAACCTCGGCGGCAGCAGCAACCTGGCTGTGAACGACTTCAACAACAACAATCTACTGACGAACGGTCGCGATGGTCTCAGCATGCAGCTCACCAACGGTGCTGTCGCCGTGTTGAATGCCGATCTGAACAATATCACGACGCAGGGTACGGTCAACGGGACGATCATCAACGGTGTGAATGGTGTGAACCTGGATCTGATGGCAGGTTCGAAACTGACTGCGAATCTGACCAACAACACCATCGATGGTAGTAGTGACGGGACAAACTTCAGCACTGGTAGTGGTGTCTTGATGAATATCCGACAGGACGGCGAGCTGAATGCCACCCTGACCAACAACGCAATTCGTCAGAACGGTGTGGACGGTGTCCATGTTGGTCCCGATCCGCTGCAAGGAGTTTCGAATCAGTTCCATGCCAGCCAGGAAACGGCCATCATCAATGTGTCATTGCAGAATAACCTGATTGAACTGAACCGTGACGATGGTGTGCAGGTCTCGACCGCTCAGGTGTCGGCTGGTGCGAGTGCCTTCACCGGAAGTGCCACCTACGTGCTGAACGGTAACATCATTCGTGATAACGGTACTTTGACCGGTACTGTTCGCACTGGTAACGGTGTGAATGCTGAAGTTCGCTCGGGCCAGATGGACATCGTCCTGACGAACAACACGATTACCGGCAACATTGCGGACGGCGTTCTGCTGCGGAACTCGATGGGTTCGGCAGTGGGATCCGCGGACATCACCAGTTTCACCCGCACCTTCCTGGGTGATACCTCGGTCTACTCAGTGTTGAATGCGGTTGTCGACGGTAACACGATTTCCAATAACGGTAACCGTGGCGTGGACATCAAGTTTGAAGATATCACCACCAACTTTGATCGACAGGGCTACGGAGCTCGCGGTAACATCGCAGTGTCCAACAACACGATCGATAACAACGGTGATGAAGGTATCTATGTCCTGACGAACACCGAACATGATGATGGGTTTAATTTCAACGGCTGGGATCACCTGGACGTTAACGAGAACGTCGCGGCTCCGTTCACCGTCAATCCGGGTAATCTGGCCGAGCTGACCTTCACCGCTGTCGGTAACTCGATTACCAACAATGGTGGTAAGAATGCTCCGGATAACTTCGGAGCAGTGGCTGGCGACGGACTGTTTGTCCTGGTCGGTACCGGCAGCTATGTCCGAGCCGATATCCGCGACAACACCTTCAGCGGCAACTACCTGGATGACTTCCACACCGACTCGTTCGTCGCCGGGCCTCAAACACCAGCGACCGATTACAACAGTCCGATCGATACCACCAGTCGAGTTTACCTCGATCGGGCAGCCCGGTTGGATCTGCGGTTTACGGGTAACGTCGGTAACTCCATCGGTAGTGTGACGTCCTTCACAGGATTTAACCCCAGCCGCATCGTCAGCGGCAAGGTCAAGGACGGCTTCTTCGATGTCCTGGATGCCGAACAAACGGCTCCAGTGGTTCAACAGAAGTCGTTCGTTTTCGGTCGGCAGACCGACTTCTTCCGAGTGGAAGACACGCCGACCCCGGTGGGTTCGGTGTTGAATGGAACCAACTTCTTCTCCGCTGCTGACTCGCAGTTCCCACGGAATAACTTCCTGAACAATGGGTACTTCCAAGCTCCCATCGGATCACTCTTCCCGTAACAGTTGCGGGTAGAGAATCAAAATCACCAACAGCTCGACCAGGGAAACCTGGCCGAGCTGTTGGGCATTTCTGGCCGGTCGATTTTTCACGAAATACACCGTTTCCGGTGGTTTCCGGTCAGGATCTGGGGGGTAATTGGTGCCCTCTTCTCTTCCGATTCTGGGTTTGAACGCACAAATTCGCTCTTGCCTCAATTTCAAGAAGCGGATATCTACCGCAATTCCAATCGTCCAGCAGTTTCTGCACCTGAATTCCCACCCACATTGGTGATCGGTGACACCGCCCGTTTTGGTTGCGGCTGTCATTGGTTGCTTGTTGCATAATTCATTTTCAAATCCCACTTAATTCCGTTTCCTGACCGCCTTGTTATTGCGGCCACGGAGCCTGTTCGTTCCGTCGCCACAGGGAGACTTGTTGATGCCTCACACTGTTCGCCATTCGCGCAATCCCTGGTGGATGACGGCATTGGTGTGCTGCTTCATCTTGGAGCTCAGTGGCTGCTCGCTATTCGTCATGGCTGGAAAAATGCTGCAAGGCGATCCAGTGGTCGACGACGAGTTCAAGCATTGGTACGGCAAGTCGATGGACAAGTCGGAAAAGAAAGTGGCGGTCGTGTGCTCGACACCAGAGTCGGTGAAGAGCGAGTTTTCGTCGCTGGATCTCGACCTGGCCTCGGAAGTCAGCCGCAAGCTGGGGTTACATAAAGTGAATGTGGTGAAGTCGCACAAGGTCGCCAGCTGGATGGACGACCACGGCGGCGCGGACTTCGATTTGAAGGAACTCGGGAATGACCTGGGGGCCGAACTGGTTATCGCGATTAAGCTCGAGCATTTCGACTTCCGGGAAGAGAACAGCCCGGATCTGTTTCGTGGGAAAGCTCGCGGCAATGTGACGGTTTACGAGCTGACGCGCGGTACGGGAAAAGACAAGTCGAAGAAAGAATCTAAGGCCGACTCCAAGAAGACGGCGGCCAAAGAAGATAAGAAGAAGGACGACTCATCCAGTAAGTCCTCCAAAGATTCAAAAGACGAGAAGGAAGAAGAAGCCAAACCGAAGGTCACCGGCGTGCGGCAGGTCTTCGTGAAAACATTCGATACCAGCTATCCGCCGCATCAGCCCGTATCCATCGAGCAAATGCAACCGGAAACCTTCCGCAAGAAATTCCTGGACCGGGTGGGAGATGAACTCTCTCGCACGTTCTACCGGCATAAAGCCGGTGTCGAAATTTAGTCCCCGTTGCGGGCTTGAAGGGTGATCTCTCTGGCGATTTTTCCACGAGACCACCTCCAGACCACTGTCAAACTTGCCCACGATAAAACGCCGCCCCGCCCACGACACATCGTCCGCTTCCTACCTGATTGTCAGCCGATCACGATTTCCCCAATCGATGATTCCCCATACTGAGTCGTCAGATTCGCAAGGGTATACCATGCAGCACTCCACCAATTCAGCGACCACCGCCAGACCGTGTCGATGGCCTCAAAAATGGCTGTGGCTGGTGGTCCTGGGTTGTATCAGCATGACGAGCTGCACCCAGATCGTGACGCTGGGCTATCTGATTGGCGGGCCGCCGTCCATCGAACCGGACTTTGATTCCAAGACGAACATTTCCCTGAATAAGAAGGGAAAAAAGATTCTCGTCCTGTGCTATGCTCCCAAAGAAGTCAAATGGGACTTCGACTCAGTCGACCGCGAACTCGGCCGTCACATTGCCCACCGGTTGAACAACAATCACATCACGGTGATCAGTCCTGATGCCGTGCATGCCTGGCTGGACGAACACGACGACTGGGACAAACCGGATGAGATTGGGCATGATCTGGAAGCTGACTTTGTGATCTTTATCGAGATCAGCGAATTCGGCCTCTACGAACAAGGCAGCAGCGATCTGTATCGCGGTCACTCTGAATCATTGATCACGGTCTATGAGATGGAGAACGGCGAAGGGAACGAAATCTACACCAAGGAATACGTCTCCAAGTTCCCGACCCTGCAGCCGGTGTCGGCTGCCGACCAATCGTATTACGACTTCAAACGCCACTATCTGTCACGGTTGAGCGACGAAATTGGTCGTCACTTCTACGAACACTATGCTGGCGACGATATCCCCCACGGCAGTCTGTAAGCCGTCCGGGCGTTTCCTTGCCGCCAACAGTCTCGGCCGGAACGCGACTGCCGAAACAAGACTTTTCTGTGTTGCATGTGCGGGCCTCTGATTTGGTGCGATTCGTGGTGTTTCTCCGGGCCAGGAGGAGCCACGAATTGCACCAATCTTCAGGGGATGCGTCATCCCGCCATCGTAGTTAGACATAATGCTGACGCCTCAATCGGGGCCGTCGCTGGGTGGCCCCGATTCTCGAACGCTAGGCGTTGGGCGTCGCCATGTCGCGTTGCTCAGGCCCTTCCTTTTCTTTCTGGGCCAGTCTGGGATAATTAGCGGTGCGTCCGCTTTACCCACACTCACAGGAACGTTCGGTCAGAGCCTGCTAGGCTTCGCCGTCCCGATATTCCACTGTTCCGGATTCGGAATTCAACATTATGCACTCCGCACGGATTCGGCGCTGGTGCCTGGTGTTGCTGGTGGGAGTGTTTAGCGGACTCATCTTAACCCACGGTATTCCGGCCATTATCTACCGGATCAGCCTCGCCATTTTTCGAGCCCGCCAAGATGCCTCCGAACAGGGGTTGAAGCAAGGCTTGGCCGAACTGAATGACACGTCGCATGCGTTTCGGATGGTCGTCGAACGGGTCAAACCGGCGGTCGCGCACATTGATTGTGTGCGGTTGTATCAACGCACGGCCCCCTCGTTTCAGCCGGGCGATCGGATGTCTTCGCCGCAGTACTTCCTGCAACACGGGCAAGGTTCGGGAGTCGTCGTCGATCCGAGCGGCTATATCCTCACCAACTACCATGTGGTTGCCGAAGCCCAGGAAATTCAGGTGCAGCTGCCGGGAAGACCGGAGATTTTTAAGGCCAGCCTGACTGGTGCTGATCGGGCGACAGACCTGGCGCTGCTGAAGTTGGAATCGAGCGGTTTGACTTTCCAGGCTGCGACATTAGGAGACAGCGAGCAAGTTGCGGTCGGAGACTGGGTACTGGCAATCGGCAATCCGTTCGGCCTGGATCAGTCGGTGACGGCCGGTATCGTCAGTGCCACCGGACGGCATGACTTGTTGAAGAACATTGAGGTCCAGGACTTCATTCAGACCGATGCAGCAATCAATCCAGGCAACAGTGGTGGGCCGCTGGTCAACTTGAAGGGGGACGTGATCGGTATCAATACGGCGACGCTGGGGGAAGGAAATAAAGGGATCGGTTTCGCCATCTCCAGCAACCTGGCCAAAGCGGCCGTGCCCCAGTTGCGGGATCACGGAAGGATTCTCCGCGGTTGGTTGGGGGTCTTCCTGCATACGATTGACCCCGACACGGCCAAACTTCAAGGCTGGCAGGCGGCGGCCATCGAGCTGGACTACATTGTCCCACGGTCTCCTGCGGAAAAGGCCGGGTTGAAGGCGGGAGATTGGATTGTCGAATTTGCGGGACAGACCTTCCGCGATGCCGAGTCGCTGCACCGTCGCATCAAAGCCACTCAACCCGATACGACGGTGACGTTAAAAGTCAGGCGGCAGGGGCAGTTTGAGACCATCAAAGTGACCTTGGCGACGCAACCCAGTGAGCCCGATACATTGCCGGGTGAACGAGAATGGGGCGTACAATTGGCCGCTCTAACCCCCGACATGCGTCGCTGGTTGGTGGCAACCGATGCCCGCGGGGTGGTCGTGGCCGGGGTGAATCCACGGTTCCGAGCCGCCAATAAATTGAATCCCGGGGACGTCATCACGAAAGTCAACGGACACCCGACCCCCACGTTAGATGAGTTCGCGCAGTTCACCCGAAAACTCAACCTCAGCGGACGCATTGACCTCGAAGTGCATTCCCGTGAGGGAGCTCGCGATGTCGTGCTGTCCCCCGCACCGGCCGTGGAGAAGTGATCAACATCATCGTGCGTTGCCTGGTTGGATAAATATCCAACATTGTCGCCGTTGTAAAATCTAAGAGATGAGCCTGCCCCCAACGCCAGCCGAACAGACTCCATGAAAACAGTCCATATCATCACGCGCCTGATCCTGGGAGGGGCACAGGAAAATACCTTACTGACGGTCGAAGATCAGCAGCGCGAATGGCACGATCCCGTCACCCTGATTACGGGACCAGGGCTGGGCCCTGAAGGCAGTCTGCAACAGCGAGCAGAGCAAGGCGGACTGGATGTGCGAGTCATTCCCGAGTTCCGCCGCAATATTCATCCCTGGCGCGATTGGCGAAGTTATCGGAGCCTGATCCGTTTACTGCATGAGATTCGTCCGGAGATCGTCCATACCCACAGTTCGAAGGCGGGTATTCTGGGGCGTGCGGCCGCCTATAAACTGGGAATTCCCTGTGTGCATACGATTCACGGGCCCTCGTTTTATGCGGGACAGTCCTGGCCCATCTATCAGACTTATCGCTGGCTAGAGACCTGGGCCGCCCGGCGCTGCGACAAGCTGATCAGCGTGTGCGATGCCATGACCGATCAATATGTCGCGGCGGGTGTTGCGCCGCGGGAAAAATTCGTGACCGTTTATAGCGGCATGGAAGTCGATCAGTTTCTCAATCCCCCCCGCAGCCGAGCCGACGTGCGCCGGGAATTGGGCTTTGCCGATGATGAAATCGTAGTGGGCAAAGTCGCCCGTCTCTTTCATCTCAAGGGGCACGATGATGTGATTTCGGCGGCGGAACAAGCCATTGCCCGGAATCGGAAATTGCGGTTCCTGTTTGTCGGTGATGGTCTGTTGCGAGCGGAATTAGAGCAGCGGATCGAACAAGCGGGACTGCGTCAGTATTTCGTGTTTACCGGCCTGGTCCCGACAGGTCAGGTCCCGGAGTTGATCCAGGCCATGGATATTGTGGTGCATACCAGCCTGCGTGAGGGACTGGCGCGCGTGTTGCCGCAAGGATTGATCGCCGGAAAGCCGGTTATCAGCTATGACGTCGACGGGGCACGGGAAGTCGTCATTCCCGAACAAACCGGTTGCCTGCTGCCTCCACGCGATGTCCCCGGCCTCGTCGAGGCCATCGTGTCACTCGCCGCCGATCCGGTTCGCCGTGAGCAGTACGGGGCGAATGGCCGGATGCTTTGCGTGGAACGTTTTCGGCATCAGCATATGACGCACCAATTAAGAGAGATCTACGCCGCCGTCATCGCGAACCGGCGCCGGTAGCAAGACGCGTCAACCCGTAGGTCAGGCTGTGCCTGACGCTCTCAGCTTTGAATTCAGAACGTGCATTAAGGTCCTGATTTCGGGGATTAAATTCATGAATGTGGGCATAGCCTGACCTACCCCATTGCCCCCGTTGTTGGGCGGTGTCTAGATGCTGTTAGGACTGGGCGTTGCCGATTGCTACAATGCGATTTCATTCACAGGCAGATGTGCTGTATCAGGAATGTTTGGGGTTCAGAAATGTCGTTCGTAGCTTTCTCAAATATCGATGCGAGACAGGATTTATGCAGCCCGGTCCGGCGCAATCATCGCAGTTTTTACTTGGTAACAGCGTTGATCTTGTCGGTGACCCTGCTGATCGCCGGCTGCAACCGACATCTCCCGACTGCCCAGGTGGAAAAGGCTCGGAAGCATTTGCAGCTCAATCGACCCCAGTTGGCGATTGAGTCGCTCGCCAAGGATGATTCCGCGGAAGGCCACTATCTGAAGGCCGTCGCACTGCAGTCTGTCGGAGAAAAAGCCGCTGCTCGGCAACAGATTAATGAGTCTCTGTCGATTGCTCCTGAAGATGTCAAATATATTGCTTATCAAACTCTATTGGATCTCTCGGCCAACAAAACCGGCGCGGCACAACGCCTGATTGATCTGTTCGATCTGCATCCCTCATCCCCGGCGATTGCCTTCTTCGCGACGCGGGCCTTCATCGCCAAGCAGGATGTCAAAGGGGCGTTGCGGTCGTTCAAACTGGGGCTGACCTTGGTCGACGAAGTCCCGGAATTCATGTTTCACGCCCTGCAACACTCGATCACCACTCAGCAAGCCGCCGAAACGAAACAACTGCTGAAGAAGCTGGAGCAAGCGGCACCGGCGGATGCCGATTTCCTGCGGGAATTGCTGACGGTGGCCATCAAAGGCAAGCTGGTCGAGCCCGCCGAGCATCTGTACCAACGCGTGCAGGCAGTCACACCGGATGCTCCCGATCTAGCAGACTTGGGAGTGAAAATGGAGCTGTTACTCGGTCGTCCGGAAGCCGCGCTGATTGCGGCGCGAAAAGCGCTGGAAGCGGCTCCTAACGATCCGGGGTTGGAGTTGTTGTTGGCCGAAGCTCTGTTGCGCGGTGAGCCGAAACCCGAACGTGAACGCGAGCTCGCGGCCATTGCCGCTAAGCATTCTGAGAATCCGGATTACTTGGCACGCTACGCCAACTATCTGATCCGACATAAGCGGTTGCCGGAAGCGGTTCAGGTCGTCAATCGCGCGGTCAGTCAAACCAAGGCTCCCGCCGTCCGGGCCACCTTACTAAATATGGCCATCCGCATGCCATTGGATGCCAACGATCCCAACTTGGCGGAGCAGCAGTTGGCATTACATCAGGCCAAGTTCAGTAACCCGGTCGTGGGTGAGTACTTCATGGGCCGGATTCTATTTCTGAAACGTGATTTTGCTGGATCGCTTGATCGATTTCAGAAAGTGGTTGCCTCACAAGCCACTGAGTCCTCCGACGGAGCCCGAGCCTTGGCGGCGGAATGTCTGGGCTGGCAACGGCGAATTTTGGCCAGCAAAGCGGTCGATGAACGCCTGAAGTCCGCTCAAGAAGAGATCGACAAGATTCGCAAGTCACCCAATAGCCTGCCCGGATTGGACAAACCATCGACGACTCAGTCGCCCGATAACTTGGTCCCCGTCCCGACGTCCCCCACAACTCCACCGTCGAAACCGGGCAAGTCCTGACCGCTCGGCGCAGTGTCCTTGTGATGTCATTTATTACAGAATTGATGCACCACGGAGACACGGAGTTCACAGAGATGGGGAAGAAATGGCCTACCATGAAATAGGTTGAGAAAGAGCTTTTCAGCCACGGATTGAACGCGGAACAAGACCGTAGAGAGCCGCATTCCAAGCCTTTTTCAAGAAAACACATTAGGACGGACTCAGCGTCGTTTGAAAACGCCGACAAACGGTGACCCAATCCGTGTTTTTCCGTGTGAATCCGTGGCTAAAAAACTCTTCTTCAATTCCCATTCAATCCCCACGGATCCGCATCGCTCTTTCAAAACTCAGTGTTCTCCGTGTCTCCGTGGTGCAACTTCTTCCGCATTCTTGCACTACTGAGTTTACAGTGAGAGACAACTCCACCGATCCGTGGTGTTCCAGGGTTCTAAGATTGTCGCCATTGGTCGAATGTGACGGCGGCGATAATGGTGACTCCCAGCATGATGTCCCAGAGGGAATTTCCCAGGCCCAGCTGAGTACACCCGCTGTTGATCACATTGATCATGATGGCTCCGGCGAGAGTCCCAGAGACGGTGCCTCGGCCGCCACTTAAACTGCCGCCGCCGATGACGACGGCCGCGATGATCTTCAACTCTAAGCCTCCACCCGCGGTCGGTTCACCGACACTCAACCGGGCAAACTGATAGACCCCGGCCATCCCGGCAAACAGGCCCGCGAGCGTATACACGGCCAGCCGGTTGGCAAACACGTTGATGCCGCACAGCCGGGCTGTGGCTTCATTCGACCCCAGCGCATAAACGTGTCGTCCGAAGACCGTAAATTGCAGGATGATGGCCAGGATCAATGCCAACACCAGGGCCAAAACCAACCCCAGTGGTACACCCAGGTATAAGGCATTGCCCGAGGTCGTTAACAAACTGCTCAGCCAAGCCGGAACGACTTCGGTTTTAGGGCGGATCGTCGTGTCGTTGGCCAGCATCTTGGCCAGACCGACAAACAGCGTCATTGTGCCGAGCGTCACGATAAACGGAACCACTCGCAAGGCACTGATCAGCCAGCCATTGAGGAACCCCGTGGCACAGCCCGTTAACAAACACCCTAGCACGGCGACGTTCGCCGGATATCCCCGAGTCAGCATCCAGGCCAGGACGGTTGCACTTAACGCGATCGCGGTGCCAATCGATAAATCGATGCCTCCAGCGATGATAATCACGGTCATCCCGAGTGCCGCGACTCCCACGACCGCAGTCTGGGTGCAGACGGTTCGCGCGTTATGCAGCGACAAAAACCGAGCATCAGCACCGTTAAAGTAACGGTCCGCCAGACCAAAGAACACGATCACAATCGCGAGCGCCAGGAACGGTCCCAAGGCACGAATCACCGATTGCCAGGGAGATGTTCCCGTGGGTGTTGTCGAGTCTGTCATGATCAATGTTGTCGCGAAGAAGGGAGCGAAATGGCAAGAACCAAGTGATCAATTTCCAAGCAGTATAAATGTTCGCCGGGAAAGATAAACATCCTGGCACATCTTCATCGCGGAGATCTGCAGAATTGAGTGGGGCAAGGAGTGGCGTCGCGGCAACGGTTCAGGAAGTTTTTTAGCCACGGATCAACACAGAGTAACACGGATTGGGTCAGCGTGTGCCATTGTTTTTAAACAATGGCGAGCCTGTCCTAATGTGTTTTAGAGGCCCTAGCAAGACCCCCGGCATTGAACGAACGTCTCAGGTCGCTGCCGGAGATTTTCACCACGAAATACACCAATGACACGAATAAATCGCGGGCAAGCGATTCTCAATTCATTGAAGAAAACCGGAGCATGCTTCGAACACGTCACCAATTTTTCGACAGTCGTGATTGGCGATTCTTCATTCGTGTGATTCGTGTGATTCGTGTGATTCGTGTGATTCGTGTGATTCGTGGTTTCACACGTCTTTTTGTCGCTTCCAGCCCGGTTTTGTTAGGCGTTCTCAAGCAGGATGGACTCAGCGTTCCCGGAGAACGCAAACAAACGCTGACCCAATCCGTGTTATTCTACGATGGACCCCGAAAACTGGACCAGGAAATAAGGTAGAGTTTCGTACCTGA
>JAZKFE010000483.1:0-2449 GCA_040386595.1 Planctomycetota bacterium
ACCCATTGGCCAAGGTTGCATGTCAGGCGGGTTAATGCATAATCACATCAGAGTTTGTTGACGTCTGATTACCCTCTCTAGGAGATCTCCGTTTATGCGGCTGCCTTCATGTTTGAGTATTGGTCGAGTTTCGCGCCTCGTTGCTGCGGCGTTGGGTCTGCTCTTCGTCGGAAATGCAGCCCTGTTCGCCGAAGACGCCCCTAAGGTCATTCGAGTCGGTATCATCGGCCTCGATACCTCGCACGCGACGGCGTTCACCAAGATGTTGAACGGCGAGAAACCTGACCCTGAATTCGCCAACTGCCGTGTTGTCGCCGCTTATCCCCAGGGCAGCCCGGACATCCCTTCGAGCACCGAGCGTGTCCCCAGCTACACCAAGGAAGTCCAAGCCTTGGGGGTGGAGATCGTTGATTCGATCGATGCCCTGTTGACCAAAGTGGACGCCGTCCTGCTGGAAACCAACGACGGACGCCCGCACCTCGAACAAGTCCTGCCTGTGTTGAAAGCCGGCAAGCCGGTCTTTATCGACAAGCCCATCGCCGGCAGCCTGAGCGATGCCATTGCCATCTTCGAAGCGGGCAAGCAACATAAGGTCCCTCTGTTTTCCTCGTCGTCGCTGCGGTTTTCGAAGAACGCTCAAGCGTTGAGAAACGGCAAGCTGGGAAAAATCACCGGCTGTGATGCCTTCAGCCCCTGTTCGCTGGAAAAAACTCACCCCGATCTGTTCTGGTACGGAATTCATGGTGTCGAAACGTTGTTCACCGTGATGGGCCCCGGCTGCAAGCAAGTCAGCCGAGCCTCCACACCGAGCTTTGACGTTGCTCTGGGCGAGTGGAAAGATGGTCGGCTGGGGACCTTCCGTGGCATTCGTGCTGGTGGTGGCGGCTACGGCGGCACCGCGTTCGCCGAAAAGGGTGTCGAAGCCATCGGCGGATACGACGGATACAAGCCGTTGCTGGTCGAGATTGTGAAGTTCTACCGCACGGGCGTCGCCCCCATCAGTGAAGAAGAAACTCTCGAAATCTACGCCTTCATGGAAGCTGCTGACGAAAGCAAACGACAAGGCGGAATCCCCGTAACCTTGGAAAGCGTCGTCGAAAAAGCCAAAAAAGAAGCCGCCGCCAAGCTCAAGTAAACTGATTCCAGATCGACCCCGTAGCCTGACTCTCTGAGTCGGGCTACGGTTGAGAACGTTGATCTTGCTGAGGAATGTGGTTCTTTCAGATTTTGTTGTGCTCTTCGTTGATCTCCAGCCCCAATCGGGGCGTACTAGGTCAGCCCAGGGCATCGCCCTGGGACAACGTTTTTAATCGGTCTTTAAGCCCTGAATGGGCGCGCCCATACAGGGCTTGGTGGGGTAATTTGTGTCAAATCCCAGGGCGTTGCCCTGGGCTGGCCTAGTACGCCCCGGTTGGGGCTCAATGCGGTTGTCTTTCAAACCATCTCATCGCAACAATTTTCGTCAGAAAAAGTCCTCACAAAACAACGTCGAAGCCAACTGTTCCGTCCAAAAACACCGCTTACGGGCGGATCATCCTTCTTCGGGTAAATGCCACGTTCCCCAATGGCTCAGGTAATGAGCATACGCGGGTGAGGTTGCTTCCTGTTGCTGTAGCCAGACGTGGGTTTCGTCCACCAGTTTTTGCTCGTCTTCCAGCTTCAACTTGCCCAGCAAGACCTGCATTCGCAAGAACACAAAGTAGGTGTCCAGGACATCGCAGCGGCAGTAGTCGTTGATTTCCTGCACTTTTCCGGCCAGGTACATATCCTGAACCTGAGACCCATCCACGCCACTCTTGCCCGGCTTGCCGATCAGGTTCGCCAGCAAATTCAGCCCACCTACCATGCGTGCCGCTCCATAATTGGAGATCAGGTCCTGCAGATCCAGATGAGCCCCCATATTGAAGCGATTACGGGCTTGATCGAAGGACTTGCCGTCGTAATTGAACCAGCCGGGTAAGCTCAATCCGTAACGAAATGCCGCCAATTCCATCAGCGGCAAGTCGTAGCCGCGGCCGTTAAACGTGACCAGCGTCGGGCGCCCGTAGTGCGTCCAGCCTTGCCAGAATTTCTTGGTGATGACGTGCGGACGATACGCGGGGCTGTCGAGGACCGTTAAGTCCAGCAGCCGGAAGTTCGCATCGACTTTGCCAATGGCGACTGAAATCGGCAGCATAAACGTGTGCGGAATGAAGTCCTTGCCATCCCCTCGCTCGGCAGCCAGCTCCTGACGATACCGGGCGATGGCCGCGTCGGGCGACAGCTGTTCCTTGGGGTACCGGATCTTGCCGATCAGCTCCCCATCAGCGACCGCTTCGGTGTCAAAAATCAGATAGCTGGGTTTAGCGTGTTGATCCATCAGAAACCTCGAATGCGACAGCACCGGATTGGGGGAACGTCTTGCGATTTCTGGCCGAGAGTTCTAAAACTCAATAGTCGTTATAGTCGT
>JAZKFE010000483.1:2459-3601 GCA_040386595.1 Planctomycetota bacterium
CTCAGCCAGCGACCCGACCGGCAACGACGAAAACGTTCAGTTCGCGGAGCGAACAACGACTATGGACGATGGTCCGACGCAACTCATTGATTCACGAGAAAGATACTCGATGGCGGTCTTTGAAACGAGCTTGGTGTTGAATGTGCCTCCGGAGCGGGTATTTGAATTCTCTATTCAGCCGGCCAACATTGTGCGCCTCAGTCCGCCCGAATTAGGGTTGAAGTTCGTCGATGCTCCCGAGCATTTCTCACTGGGCTCGAAGTACGAATTCAAAGTCCAAGCGTGGGGCACGGTTCAGACCTCGTTCTTCGAAGTGGTCGAATTTGACCACCCGTTGTCATTTGTGGAAGTCCAGCTCAAGGGGCCCATGAAAAGCTGGCGTCACGAGCATCGCTTCGAAGTCAATGCGGACGGGAAAACCGTCGTCTCCAACCGGATCGAATTCGCGCCGCCAGGTGGCTTAGTCGGATTACTGGTTACCGAAGCCAAACTTCTCGATAATATGGATGATGGATTTTATCATCGTCATCAACAGCTGCGGAAGCTGCTGGAAGGAACCGCCTGACCGTGCCCCCCGCAAAGCCCCAATCAAATGCCGTCGCCAACGCAGGAACGTTCATCGCAGTCATGCTCCTGCTGGTGTGCTCGCTGGGGTTGTTTCTGCTGGTCATGATGGTCAACCCCTTCATTATGGGGATCATCCTGGTACCAACCGTCCTGGGCCCACTGGCCGCGTTCCAGTACCTCGCCTGGGGCCGCTGGCTGAACATCCTGCACGAAGAGGACAAGGCCCGCGAAGCCGAAAACAAATAGGCCACCGTTCGCCTACTGGTGCGTAGCACGATCTCCCCGGTGACCGCTATTTCTTGAGTCTCGCTCCGGCAACTCTCCACCGTATGGTTTTCGTTGCTCCCATTGCATTCTTTGCCGCTCTTCAAGCGGTTGCAGCCCGGTGGGATTTCATTTGCAGGCGCGATCGAGCCACGCCAGCGGATCCTCCGGCCAGTCTCTGGCCGAACCGTAAACGCGCTCGGCGGCGCGGTGAGAAATTGTGGACTGCGAATTCTCAACGGAGGCGGGCGGAAGAGGGGTCGGGCGTTCAAATTTGCTGACCCTAACGGATTGCAGGTGCATGAAAAAAG
>JAZKFE010000484.1:0-10602 GCA_040386595.1 Planctomycetota bacterium
GCCTCACCCTCCCAGAAGTCTTCACTGCCACTTTCTGCCATCCCGAACTCACGGTGCTCAATCACTGACGATCGGCCGGTTGCACGGTATTGCCGGGGCGCACCAGGTCCTTAGATTCTCACCTTCAACAAGCGAGTAAAACAATGCCACAATTGGTCACACGGCGCGAGGCCATTGGAACAGTACTAGCGGCCGGTGCCCTCGTCTTGACGGGCCTCGGCGCGGCCCCGGAAACGCCTAAAATTGCGGTCGAAGAGATTCGAACCATCAGTTGGAAACCGCCACTCTATCACGGGTGGCCGACGCTGACCCGCCGCAGCAATGGCGAGTTGCTACTGGTCTTTTCCGGTGGACGCGAATCACATGTCTGCCCGTTTGGCCGCGTGGAGCTCATGCGTTCCCAGGACGATGGCCGGACTTGGCGCTGGCCACAAGTGTTGCTCGACGGTCCCATTGACGATCGCGACGCGGGAGTTGTCGAAACCACCAAGGGAACTCTGCTGGTCACGACGTTCACCTCGCTGGCCTATGCCGAGTTACTGGCCAAAGCGGAGAAGATTGCTCCCGGCCAACCCGGGGCCTGGACCGACATCAAGCTGGCTGAATGGCGAGCCGTCCATCACCGCATTTCGGAAGAGCAACGGCAGCAAGAAGTCGGCACCTGGATGATTCGTTCAACGGATGGCGGCGTGACTTGGTCCAGTCGTTATGCGGTTCCCGTCAATAGTCCGCATGGCCCGATCGCCTTGTCTGACGGACGAGTCCTTTACCCCGGCAAGGAGCTCTGGAAGAAGGAACAGCGGATCGGTGTCGGTCAGTCGACTGATGACGGCCGGACCTGGGAGTGGCTGGCCACAATCCCCACGCGTCCAGGGGACGATCATCGGCAGTATCACGAATTGCATGGGGTGGAATGTGCGGATGGCTCACTCGTCGTGCATATCCGCAATCACAACAAGGCCAACCACGCGGAGACTCTGCAAACCGAGTCAACCGACGGCGGCAAGACATGGTCGGTCCCGCACGCCATCAACGTGTGGGGGCTGCCTTCTCATCTGTTGCGATTGAAAGATGGCCGGTTACTGATGACCTGTGGGTATCGCCGCAAACCGTTTGGCAATCAAGCCCGCGTGAGCCACGATCATGGTAAATCGTGGAGCGAACCGCTCACAATCAGCGCGGATGCGCATAGCGGCGATCTGGGGTACCCATCGACCGTGGAATGCGCCGATGGCACGTTCGTGACGGTCTGGTACGAACTGCTCAAAGAGTCTCCCAACGCCCAATTGCGTCAGGCCCGTTGGAAATTGTTATAAACAAAATTCTGGTGAGCCCGGGGTTTCTGCCGCCGGGCTCGAGTGAATTAAATCAACGTATTCGCTTGAGATAATTGGGTAGCCCAGATTCGAGAATCTGGGCTACCCATCGACTCCGTCGATTGATCCGCAAGCGTTAAGTTCAATTGTGGCACTCTACCCCACAACGGCGGCTTCTCGCAGTTTGCGAGCTTGAGCCGCGGAAGTATCCACCGACAATCCGATTCGCACACTCCACCGTCCATCGGCCCCGGCGGTCACATGCCAGTGCGGGATGACGCAGCTGCTTTGATGCACGCCCTCAAAGCCCCCTTCGGACTGACTGATGGTTTCCACCGGCAACGTCCAGAAGCCTGCCGGCTGCGACAATTCCAGGCTGAGATCTTCACCCAACCACTCGTCAACCAGCCCCAGACGGTCGCTGGGGGGCAGATCTTGCACGGCCTCGAGTTGGCCGATTTGTCGGCCACGTGAATCGTAGTAGTACCGATCTGATGCCCCTGCGGCCATGCCGGCGAAGTTGAACTCAACGCCGAAGTGGAGCGTCTCACCAGGAGGCAATTGCTCCAGTTGATAAACGATCTCCAGCTCGCCGGGACGTTCGACATCCAGCGACACTGTCTTCGAAATCTGGATCTGGTGGTGACCGACATTTCCCAACCGAGTCATCTGCACTTCGACTCGTTGGGGAGTGCGGCGCAGTACGGTTTCATAAACGCCTAACACAAAGTCGCCGATGTCCCCTTCGCAGCGCTGAATGTCCGACAGCTGGGTCTGGGGCGAGTAGAAGTGGTCAACCAGACTCTTGCGAGGCCAGTTGTCATAGATCAGTTTCTTCTCCAAACCGGGCTGCTTGAAGATCACTTCGCCTTGGATGCTGGCGACTTTGCCCCCATCACTGCGGTTCTCGGCGAACGCTCGAATCCGATCGTGATAGGATTCGGGACGACGATTCAATGTCGCCAACGCATTGTGTTTGGTGGCGCGGATGTCGAGCTCAAACAAATGTCCCCCGCGGCTGGGCGAGAGGTAGGCCACCAGGCGATCACCGGCCAGTCGGACTTCTTTCCGAGCATCAAGATTGAAGTCATCGGCAATGACTTGGACCCAATGCCCATGACGCCCCGCCACCTGTTCCAACAAGTTGTCTGCGGCGATCAAGTGATGATAGACCGCATTTCGCAAGTGGGGCAGATACAGACCGCCGAACGCACCATGCCAGTACGAGCAATTACATTGCGACCGATACAGCTCGACACGGGCTTTGGCCAACAGGTCGGGATGCAGCTCGGCCGCGGCCGTCTGCTGGAATTCTTCCAGGCGGCGACTGACTTCCAACATCCGACAATACATCTCGTTGGCTTCGGAGTACTTGACCCGGAAATTACGCCAGAATCCACCGCGCATGAATTGCTTCATCTGCGGCCAGTCGGCGTCGTTCTCATGAGTCCGTGTGAGGTGGGCATACTCCAGCTGCCGTTCGGGGGGTAAGGCCCATTCGCACATTTCGCGGTAGCTGGCATCGGGCAAGTAGACCGAACCCAGCGGCGGCGTGTTGTCGATGATGTCGGCGGTTGTGCAGACTTCCAGCCAATCGCTGTTGGCCCGCAGGGCGTCGAGGAAGCGCCGGAGCCAGCCCTTTTCAAACACGTGAGCCTTCGAACCGGGCCAGGTGCCGAACTTCTCACCGTCATCTCCGCACACCACGGCGGCGTTGGGGAACTTGTCCGCCAGGTCGCGCAGGTACTTGATGGTTTCTTCGGGATCCTGCCAGGGGATCGTATATCGCAGCTTCTCGCTACCCGGGAAAATCTTGAGCAGCCGGCCTTCTTCTTCCGTCAGATAGTAGCCATGCATCTGATCGGGGCTCATACCGCTATTGCGGAAGTGGAAGTCATCCAGCAGGGTGTATTCAATCCCCGCATCAGCGATGTCGGCCGCGAACGACTGTTCCCAGACGCGTTCGGGGACCCACATCCCGCGGACTCGTGTGCCGAAGTGACGTTCCAAGTATTCCGAGTACAACTGCATCTGACCAATGCGGTCGCGACGGGGAATACAGGCCAGGATAGGCTCGTAGAAGGGACCGCCGAGGATCTCCAACTGACCACGATCGACGAACCCGCGGACCAGATCGATATATTCGGGATGGTTGGCCACCAGCCACTCCAACAGGCTGCCCGAAATGTGCAGGACCATCGGCAGATCGGGATAGTCGCGGAGGACTTCCAATAACGGCAAATAGCTGTCTTGATAGGCCCCTTCGAACACTCCGTCGAAATTGCCGATCGGTTGGTGATCGTGAAACACGAGGGCCAATCGCAAACGATTCATGGCTGAATATCCTGAAATTTCGCTTCGTTCTGTAGTCGGTGTCTGTCACGTGACTTGCGAGCTAACACTAAAACCCCAATGTCACTCGCCGGTAAGTACCGGATTCTCACGCAAAGGCGCTAAGCCGCAAAGGGAACTGAAATGGCGAACAAAACCAAGCATTGCCTCCCATCCGGTGAGGAGAAGGAGGTTAGAACCGAAGAATGAGAACCACGAATTGGACGAATCACACGAATCAGAAAGAGTAAGATGTGTCTCTTGTTGTGATTGGGATCGCATTTCAGCTCGCCTCTTTTTCTGGACGAGAACCGAAGCTGATCGTGGGATCTCAACAGACAGTAATCGGCACTCGAACCGATCTTTATTCCGTTATGTGTGCGGCAGCAATTCCTAATTCAATTTCACGGCCAGTCGAAAGTTTTGTGAGGCACTACCAGTTCAAATCCATGTTCCTTTTCTTTGCGCCTTTGCGCCTTGGCGCCTTTGCGTGAGATAAAAATCATTCCCAACTTCCCCAGCGGCCTGCTCACAAAATCCCGAGGAGGATCGTCTTCTGAGGTGACATTCTTGGCGTTACACCATGCGAGCGGGGTCGATGTCGGTGTCTCGGAGGAACGCCGCGGCCTGCTCGGGCAGGACGGGGTTAATATGAAAGCCGCTGCCCCATTCAAAGCCAGCGACGCGCGTCAGACGAGGCATAATTTCGATGTGCCAGTGGTAATGCTGCAGTTCCTGGGTATCAAACGGGGCCGTATGGATAATGTAGTTATACGGCGGATCGTCGAGCGCGAGCTCCAGTTTACACAGCACGGTTTTCAGTACCAGCCCGAGTTCATCAACTTGTTGCCGTTGGATATTTTCGAAGTGGCTGGAATGCTGCTTGGGTAAAATCCAGGTCTCAAAGGGGAAGCGACTGGCGAAGGGGCAGAAGACAACGAAGTTGGGTAAGTCCAGCACAATGCGGCTGCCGGTGGCCAACTCCTGCTGGATCATGTCGCAATAGATGCAGCGGCCGCGGTAGTTGTAGAATCCCAGAGCGCCTTCCATCTCTTCCCACACATTGATGGGAACGACTGGCGTGACGATCAGCTGCGAGTGCGTATGATCGATCGTCGCCCCGGCCAGGGCTCCCTTGTTCTTAAACACTAGGCCATGGACCAGGCGGCGATCTTTTTTAAGATCCACCATCCGGTCGCGGTAGACCCACATGACTTCGCGAATGTTGTCCAGCGTCAGCCGCGCCATGCTCTCTTCGTAATGCGGGCATTCGATGATGACTTCATGGGCTCCAATGCCGTTCATCAAGTCATAAATGCCGTCGCCACGCTTGCTGAGCTGACCCTCAATCTGCAAGGCAGGAAATTTATTAGGAACGACGCGGACGCGCCAGCCCGGCTGGTCTCGCTGGGTGCCGGGTTCGCGGTACGCCAGGATTTCCGAGGGCGTGGCGCTTTCATTTCCGGACAAGAAGGGATCAAACCCTGGTGGAGCGGTCGAGGCTTCTTTTTCCCGCGTGAAGTCGTGAGGTCGCTTCGCACGATCGGTCGCGATGATCACCCAGCGTCCCACAATCGGATCTTTGCGCAGATCGGGCATGAAATAGAACCTGTTTAGCTATTGTAAAACTGTTGTTGTAAAGATCTTAGAGAGCCTGTTGCGTTCCCGGATTCCAGATCAGGCCTGCCACATGATGCGTTCAAAATCAGCGGACGGGACCAACATCTCCAAGGCCCCTTCGCGCGGGGCGCGGTCGAGACTTTGTGTTTCCCCCAGCACTTCCACATAGCATTGCAGCGGCGAGTTGGGCTGAACTTTTAAGTCTGCAAATTGGACGGTCAATTCCACGATTTGTTCCACGGCATACGAAATCTTCGCATCCTCAACCAGTTGGTCATCGTGATACAGGCATGCCTTGGCAGTGGGCAAACCGGGGTTCGAGACTCGCAGCACGTAGCCGGCAGGCTCGATAAATCCAATTCGCAGTTCGGCGACTTGCCGCAAATCGTCGCTGGCCCGGGCCGCGGTGTCACAGCGGACCATCAACCGTTCCAGGTCGAATCCGAAGTGAATGTCCTTGATGACCCCTGCCGTGACCATGGCCATCGTGCCACGTTCGCTGCCGGCCACGTAATGCCCGGCGTTAAGCCATTCAAAATAGGACCGCCGCCCATCGACAACGACATCCAGAAATCCGCGGGGTGAGGTATGCAGAATTCGCTGCTCACCACGGGAAATCGGACGATTCAGCTGACTGGGGTACGGAACTCTTAGAATCGTATAGACGTTCTGCAGATGCTTGCGGAATAGTTGATCGAACAGGGAATCCAAGGCGGACGAATGATCGTCGCCGTACCACCAGAACCAGTCGCTCCCCTCGGCGATATAGATCTCATCCCAGGCCCGGGCGTAGTCCTTGGCCAGCAGTCCGCCGCGGGCTTCCGCTTGCACGAGGAACTGCCGGGTCGTGTGCAACAGATCCCAGGCTTCGCGATCTTCGCTGTGACCGATCCAGATGGCAAAATTGTGCGAAATCCAGCTGCCCGCGAAGAGCTGCCCGATGCGGTCGGTCGCGGGATAGTCGCGGACGTAGTCACCGACGCAGGTCGACTTCACGTGCGGGTGCTTCACGCATTCTCGATACAATGTCCGCAGGAATTCGACGCCCCCTTCGGGGTAGTATTCCCAGCAGTTTTCTCCATCGAGAACGATCGAAACCAAGGTCGGCCGATTGCCGACTCGTTCTCCAACGCTGCGGCCAATGGCTTCCACGCGACCGAGTAAATCGCTGGCAGCATGGGCCGGCTGGCTGCGTTGGTAGTGGAAGCCGATCAGGTCACTCAAGCCATGGTCGCGAAACACCATTTGCAATTGCTGACCTTGCTCTTCGACCTGCCACGGGCGATAGAGCAATTCAGGTTGCCGCAGATAGCCTTGGGAATCTCGAGCCACCTGGCCCCCCAGCGAATGCGACAAAATCTCTTCGTCCGTCGCAATCCACTGGATTCCGGCAGCGGCGATGGCCGGGATGATTTCTTGCGACACAGACCCTTCTGAAGGCCACATGCCGACCGGTGCCTTGCCGAAGAGCTCGGTGTGATATTTGACGGCCCGTTCGATCTGGAGGATCGCATCCTGGCGATATGAATCCAAATACTTGGGGAGTTCACACCCGGGCATGGCCTGCCGAGCGGACCGTTTGTCGAACAGCAACGGCAAGATCGGGTGAAAGAAGGGAGTCGTAGTGAGTTCAACTTGCCCACCGGCCACCAGTTCACGGTGCAGGGGGATGATCGCTTTCAGAATCTCCCGCTGTTTTTCCAGGAGCCAGTATTTTTCCGTTTCAGTCCAGAAACGGCCCTTCTGCCGGAAGGCTCGTAGTTCGGTGTCGTATTCGAACACCAGCTCGTGCATCCACGTCAGGTTGCTCCAAATCTGCAAATCGCGAATATCCCGTTCGGAGAATCGAGGGAGTGCCTTCTCGGCCGAATCGACACCAAACCCGCGTTTCTGGTACAGCTCGTAGTACCGCGGATAGGGCCGAATCATGTTCTCGACACTGGCCATGAAGAAGTTGTCGAGCAAATAGTGGCCGTCAGCCGCGGACAAGCCGTCGGCGGGAAGCCGCGAAACATCTAGATGGCGATCGCTGCGACCGTGATCTGTGTAACCCTGCAGCTGCAGTAGCAGACTGGGAACCAGATTGATCGTACACCGGAACTCAGGGACTTCCTTGATGTGCATCGCCATGCCGTAGTAGTCCTTGGTTCCGTGGAGACGGACCCAGGGCATGAGCGTTTCGCCCGACACATCATCAGGGTAGTAGGGTTGGTGTTGGTGCCAAAGCAGCGCCAGGGAAATGGGATGCATGAGAAACGTTCAAATTGGAGACGGCAGTCGCGCAGAGCCCCGCCTCACGCCCTCCAAAAGGGAATGAGAGGTCTGGCACGAGCACATAAAATCAGGACTTCGTTGGCAAGGCGTGAGTACGAGACCGCTAATGCGCATTCAGTAATGCGTCTTCTTCAAGTCGAACTTGGCAACGGCGGTTACGAGTGAATGGGAGGCGAGTCTCCCGATAGGCTCATCGTCAATCCGCGCTCACTTCGTTCGACTTACGGGCACAATCTGCGTTGGATGTTTGACTCGGCGACAACGTTACTTCGTGTTCGAGGCGATATTCGGAATCACAAACTGCGACGCGTCCTCGCGGCGCATGGCGTGGCGATAGATCTCGAGGTAGTGGTCCACTCCGCCGGAGATCCCGATGAGGTGCTCGTAGCGTGTCCGCAGGACCCCATGCAATCCACACCCATGTTCGGGAGTCTGAATGGCCCGGGCATATTCTGGCGAATTGACCGTAATGGCGTCGGCAAACACGATCCCCGTTTTCAGCAGATTCAACTGACCGAAAAACTCCATTTGCCGCCAGTTGAAATACTTCCAGTCCAGGCCGGTCAGTTCCATATCCCAGTGCCAGAACTGCCCCTGATAGACGATATTGTGAACCGTCATCACCGACGCGGTTTCATTCAACGGCGCGAGGTTGCGATGTTCAATCTTCAGCAACGCGGGAATCAAACCTGTCTGCCAGTCGTGGCAGTGGATGATGTCCGGGTTGATCTTCAGTTGGCGCACGACTTCGACGGCAGCGCGTGAGAAAAACACGAAGCGTTCGCAGTTGTCGCGGTAATCTCGCTGCCCGTCATTATAGAGTTGCGGACGGTCGAAATAGGCCGGTTGTTCGATCATCAGGACCGGGACTTTCCCGCCCGCGATTCGTGTGCGTCGGACAGTCCCAGACACCACCCGCGAACCGATTTTGATCTTCAGTTCGATCGGCAAGGGTTCGGACGGCGGCAGTGGTTTGGTCGCTTTCGCCAAAGCCTGCGGGTAAAACGGCACAATCAGCGTGACCGTTTGCCCTTTGGCAACCAGCTCTTCTGCCAGCTTCGTGACGGAATCTCCCAGATCGCCAGTCCTGGCAAAAGGTGTGGCTTCCGAACTAACCATGACAATGTTCATATCGTCGCACTCCTGTCCGGCATTCTGCCGGAGGAACTATAAAAACCGTACCAGCGGCGCAACCAGCTGACACGACAGGGAGTTCGATCGACTGTAGTGACCGCGGTTAGCAGATCTTTCTCAATAATTTCTCATGTCAATTGTAGGCCGGAAGTTGACCCCCGTGGTGGCATGGAGTGCAAATCTCGCACAAAAATGCGTTCACCCCGGAACTTCAGCCATCTTGCCTACTCGAATTTATCGGCACAATCCTACCCGCACCTTGAACTGAGAGCCAGACCCGTTGTTCGCTCCACGAACAAAATGGGCCCCGCAACAGGGGAATGCGGGGCGAGAATCGAATACAGAATGCCTGAAAAATCTTGGTGACAGACCGAATGCGGCTGTTCTCGATGTCTCAACGTCTCCGTGACGCGGACTCTGTTCAGAATAGATTCACCACAGAGACACGGAGTTCACAGAGAAAGAAATTCCTACGAAGAGGGAGTATTTAGCCACGGATTGACACAGATTGAACACGGATTAGATCATCCTCTGTTTGTATTGTTTCGTGACGCCGACCGGATACTCCACGACTGGTTGCAATTGCCGGACAATGTCGGTAAACGCCGTCCGAATCCGTGTTTGATCCGTGTCAATCCGTGGCTGAAAACTCTTCTTCGTCGGAACTCTCCGTATCTCCGTGGTGCAACTTCTTGTGAAGAAGGCACCACAGAATTTGCCGCGAGAACAAACTCAGCCATCTACGAAAACAGCCCGGCCAGTAACACTGGCCGGGCTGCAAATCTGTCGTTGACTCGACTCTGCGAGAGGCTTAGAAGTCGTCGCCGAGTTGTTCGTGGCCATCCTTCGTGCCGAGCTTATTCAGAACGTTGATATCGATATTCTTGCCAACACTCTTGGCCGATCCATCTGCCATGGCGAAGTTGCAGAGGTCTGCATGCCAGCTGCCGAAGCCGAAAATCGCGTATTGGCTGGCGGGCATGGAAACGGAAACCATACCCGAGTTCCAGTCGAAAGCCGCGCGGTTTTCCGATGCTGCGGGAATGCGAACACAACAGCTCAAAGCATCTCCCCAGAATCCGAATTGCGATTCACCGAACAAAATCGTCGAGGAGGCGCCGTCGCGGATATCACTGTGCCGCGTCTGGCTGTTCATGCTGCCGATGCCGTTCTGATAGTTGCCGGTCCCCGCAGAATTCAGACCCGCACCCATACAGGTTTTGTAGGTGGAATAGCCCCAATGGCCAGGACGAGCACTGGAGAGCGCCGCCGAAGGACAAGTATAGGACTTAATGGTGTTTTGAATGGCAGTCCAGTTGGCAGTGGTTGCGCCGGTGGGAACAGTATTGGGATCGTTCGGCCCTTTCCCCAGGCTGAAATTGATCGCGAGGACATTCGCATCCATTTGCGGCAGAATCATCGATTGCCAGCCCCATTGGTTGGAAATATTCCAGCTCGTAAAGCTAGGAGCTTCAATCCGTAAGGGGGTAACTTTCGATTCAATCTGCTGCGGTTCTACGATTGGCTGCGGATCTGAACCCGAGGCCGGTGCTTTTGGGTCACAGTTGGGTGATCCAGCCAGGCAAATCCAGCCTGAGGGGAAGCAACGATTTCCCGATTCGTAATTGGCGGCAGCCAAGGCCATTTGCTTCAGATTATTGAGGCATTCGGTGCGACGTGCCGCTTCGCGGGCTTGTTGCACAGCGGGCACCAACAGAGCGATCAACAGCGCAATGATCGCAATAACGACCAGAAGCTCGATGAGCGTGAAGCCCCGTCGAAGGTGGGTGGCGACCGAAGGACGTAGCGAAGGCACGATGAACGGCCGAGATCTCATGTTTGAGCTCCAACTCAGAAATTCCGACTCAGAAATTCGACGACTGAAGGAATTCCGTCCTGCAGGATGTACGATGGCGATGGGTGCGGA
>JAZKFE010000484.1:10612-19146 GCA_040386595.1 Planctomycetota bacterium
CAAAATGGGGCCTCAAGATCATTGAGAACCTTCCCCAAACGTGAACCGACACCAGAAGCAGCGTGAACGAACGCTAAGACCAATCCCTTTCCTTACAGTAATCACGAATCACGAGAAATGCAACGGGAATCAAGCTGAGGGACAGAGTGACTGCTGATCTCATGTGGAGTGATATTCTGCAGAACAAATTTCCGGGATCAGGGACGCTGCCGCACCACACTGACCGGGCGACAACGAACGGCGCTGCAAAAGAAAACGCAATCCGTGGCAACCTCAAGACATCTGAAAGCAAATATTCTGAAGTAAGGCATTGTCATGGGAAACGATCACGTTTGAGACCGCCCTGCGTTCGCCAATGACAAACACCACCCATTCCATACGGAAAGCGGGTGGTGTTGCGAGATTGTCTGCAATTGCTCACGAGTCGTTGAGATTACTGGTTCCAGGCAGGAGCTTCACCGGTCGGGTAGACGTTGCAGACGATGTCGGCGTCTCCGTCGCAATAGTCACGGGTGTCGCCGTAGGCACTGCCTGCCGCCGAACCCTTGTGTCCCGCGACGCCGTTGTAGGCGTAGGACTGGTTCATGGCTCCGAAGGCCGATCCAATGTCTTCCAACTCCTGATTGACTCCGAAGGCGACTTCAGAGAGGCCGACGATCAGCGATAGTACGCCGATGGTGGCAATCAAAACGAGTTCAGCAGAGACAATAAAGCCAGCTTCATCATTTAAGAACGTGCGGGAAATCTGCAACATGGGGTCTGCTCCTGGGCAATCTCTTGGACTGGTTGTCGGTTGGGAAAATTGTCGTGTCGGTCGGTTAACAGCTGCTGTTGTATAGACTCTTAAGCACCCTGCGTGCCAATCGGAACAGTCTGTAAACCGAGTCTCTGAAAACAATTTACACCACGACACAACTTGTTATTTTGAAATGTGTTATGAGTTTCCTGAAACATTTCGAATGACAGTCAGTGCGGCTGTTGCGTAGCGATCTCGTGATGTCGAAATACCACGTGAAACACGGGTGAGAATGAAGTGTTGCGACGTAAGTAGATTAGACGCAGGTGGTTTCGTCGAATGGCGACACGTTGCCGGTTGCGTGGTCTTTCGGCAACGGCTCGCCGCTGTGGATGTGGTCGCCGTACAGACGAGTTATCATTCAGGTTGGGTGGTCCTGCGCGATGGTGATCGGGGCCGTAATTTCCCGCGAGAAAGAAGTGCCAGGAAGTACTATGTCGGCATCCGCCCCTGTGGTCACCGCCCCCCCAGCCTCTCGCGCCCCGGATCGCAGGGCTGTCATCGTGATTGCCAGCTTGCTGCTGGTTCACCTGCTGTTCGGGATCAGCACGGCCTGCGCGTTGTCCGTGACACACGATGAGTACTGGCATTTGCCGGTCGGAATTCTCAATCTGAGAACGTGGCGTTTTGATTACGAACCCTTGAATCCGCCACTCACCCGATTGGTTTCGGCGGCCGCGACATCCATCGCCATGCCTGACTGCTATCAAGGCCCCGTCGAGCTCTCGACCGATCCGAGCAGTTATGGACTAAAATTTCTCCGGCTGACGGGAGCCCGCCATCAGACCTATTACATCTGGGGCCGAGTGGCCAATCTCTCGTTTTCGCTGATTTCCGGAGTGATCCTGGCAGTCTGGAGCTGGCAGTGGTGGGGCCGCGGCGTCGCCTGCTTGACCACGTTGTTGTGGTGCACCGAACCCACCGTCCTGGCACACGCCAGCCTGGTGACTCCCGACGCGGGATTGGTGTGCCTGACACTCACGCTGTGGTATGTCTTGTGGTGCTATTTTCAGAAACCGGTCTTGGGGCGTGCCGTGCTCTGTGGGCTGGTCCTGGGGTTAGCCCAGCTGACAAAGTTCACGGCGGTGATGCTGGTGCCGCTTGCTTGCGCTATGTGGCTGGCGTGGTTCCTGGCACGCGGCAAACAACAGGTGAAAAGTCGTCGGGTGCTGTGCGGTCATCTGATCCTGATGCTGCTTGTGGCCTTACTGACGTTGGATTCAGGCTACGGCTGGGAGAGTGTGTTTTCGACTCTCAATCAGGTCCAGCCACACAGCGCGACGGTGAAAGGTTGGATCGGCCGTTGGCCCGTTCTGGGGCAATTTCCGCTTCCCTTTCCCAAGTCTTATCTGATCGGACTGGATGCGCAAAAGCACGTCATGGAGTCGCAGCATGCGGTGTATTTGGACGGTGCCTGGTCGGTGACCGGGTTTCGATTTTATTTTTTATGGGCGTTGCTCTACAAGCTGCCTCATGTGTGGCAAGCCCTGTGTTTAGGGGGCTTGGCCCGAGTCTGTTATCGGCGGGATGCCGCGACACTCCGCGGAAAAGTCTGTTTCATCGCGTTTCCCGCAGCGGTATTGATTGCCACAGCCAGTCTGTCCGGGATGCAGCTGGGTGTCCGTTATGTGTTGCCCGTGTACCCGTTCCTCTGTTTGCTGGCAGGATCATGCCTGGCGCCGATCGGACCATTGCCCGCCAGCCGGTGGCGGCGACGGTTGCTGATTGCGGTGGTGCTGTTGGCTCCGTGGTCATTGCGATTTCATCCACAGCATCTTGCGTATTTCAACGAACTCGGTGGCGGACCAGAAGGGGGAGTCGCACATCTTCTGGATTCGAATCTCGACTGGGGTCAGGATTTGCTGGAACTGAAACAGTATGTGGAGAAGCATGCAGATCGGCGGTGGGGAATTGCCTACTTCGGTAGTGTCCCGCCTGGTGAATTAGGGTTGCACTACGACCTGCCCCCCGCGCGAGAACCCCATCCGGGCTGGTATGCGATCAGCGTCAACTACGTCCAAGGCCGCCCGCACGTCGTGTTCAATGAGCCAGGTCAGCCGCAACCCGTCGGCCTGGATGAATACGGCTACTTTCGCGCCTTCCAGCCGGTGAAGCGAATTGGTGCTTCCATTCTGATCTTCCAGATCCGCCCGTCAGATTTGATGCGTTGGCAGACTCCGTAGCGCCGGAATTCAGAAGAATTTGCCCCACGGACAGTTCATCTGAAAAGAGTTTTTCGCCACGGATTGACACAGATCAAACACGGATTGGGTCAGCGTCCTGCGAACATTGTCCGGCGATTGCAGCCAGTCTAGGAGTATTCGGAGTATTCGATTGGCGTCATGCGACAATACCAACATAAGGATGATCTATTCCGTGTTCAATCTGTGTGAATCCGTGGCTAAAACTTCCTCTTCGTGAATTTCTTTCTCGGTGAATTCTGTGGTGAATCATTTCTGACGCATCCCCGCCCTACGCAACACCCCAGTCTGATCCGTCGGGCAGGAATGGAAGCATGCTTGTTTAAGCATGCTTTTAAAGTCTCAATGCACTCGCATTCGCCGATGACTGGACGTTGACGGAATATGACAGTTTTCGCGCATTCCAACAGCACGTCTTGCCGCATTTCTTGTCTGGACAATCGATCGTCAAAGACTCCGGAAATCTGTGCAATTTTTCCTTAACTGATTGCAGTGTATCCGGTTGAGAATTGTCAGATAGATCTCATTGAGGAATCTTTGATCGCGGCTGGCACGTGAACTGCTTTAAGCTTGATGCAGGATTGATGACTGAGTGTGAAGCTCCAAGTTAAGAAGCATCATGTGTTTACAAATGCCAGATGATGTGCCACACGCAGCCAGAGTAAGGGATTACATTCACGAGAATCAATTGCCCGAATCCCGCCTTGGACCGCGCTCCATCCCTTGCGGCCACGATCTGTAGCCTGCACCGCTTTCCCACTTGAAAACGCCGTCACACTCGGAGTGTTGCAGCGTGTGTCTAGCGGTGCGTCCTAACTGCCAACCAATCAATACTTCGACGATGTGTGGATGTGTTGATTCACCGGATTTTCTTACCTGGTTCATCAGAATCTCGGCACGACCGAAGAAGCTTCCGTCTGCCACGGCCCGTGCAGTGGGTGCTCGACTGCCTCTTGAAAAGCCACTTCAAGATGACGTGTTTGCAGTCTGTTGAGTAAGACCACAATCCCGTCGTGGAGTATGAGGTATCATGTTTCGCTTACGACAATTGCCCCGCCAGACTTCCCGCCCCGAGCAACCCCGCTCCACGTTGCAGACTCACCCCGCTTTGATGGCTCGACGGCCAAACGCGTCCCACTGCTCGCCATCTCGAGCGGGCCGCGCCCTCACCGAAGTCGTGTTGATTGTCCTCGTCCCCTGCCTGTGCCTGATGATCTGGGCGATGTGCGATGCCGAGCTCAAGAAGTCGTTGCTGGCCGGCCCGAACAAGGACAATTTACTGTCGGTGAATCCGGTCTACGACACGGTCAACATGGAGAACGACACCGTCTTGACTGTGCAGGGGCAAGGACAACTGCGATTTTGGGATTTCAAAAAATCAGTCATGTTGGGCGAAATGCAAAGCCAACTGAGCGAAGTGCGGTGTGCAGCCTACTCGCCGTCCGAGCGTCTGCTCGCGGTGGGTTCGGCAATGGGCCGTTTGGAAGTCTGGAACCTGGACAATCCTCAGCTGCCAGTGATGACCGATGATCCCACGCTTCATGAAGTTTCCGATTGCGTGTTTACCGCTGATGGGAAGCAGCTGCTGTCCTCCGGCGAAGATGGTCAACTGTTGGTCTGGAACGCTCGGACTTTGGAGCGGTTGGATACTCTGGTAGATCCGGAATGCCGAGAATCGATTCGCTCTTTAGGAGTCTCTCCTGACGGCAAGCTAGCCATCGCAGGGACGCACTCGGGGTTGGCCCAGGTGTGGGACCTGAAGCAACGCCGGTTGCTCCACACGTATCGTGTTGCCGCTCGGCACCTCCGTCCGGATGCCGCAGTGGAATCGGTCGCGTTCGTGGATGGTGGCGCCAACTTTGTCGCGGCAACCCGGAACGACGGAGTCGCGATCTGGAACGCTGAGACTGGTGCCTGCGTCCAAAAGTTCGCCGGTGACTTCCGTGGTCTGCGGTCAGGAGTCATCTCCCGTGATGGAAAAACCTTCGTCGCCGGGAGTGAAGGTGGCTTGGTGGCTTCGTGGGATGTCTCGACAGGAAAGAGCATCGGAAGCCCCGTCCAACGTGGCCCCATCATCCGAGCCCTGGCCTGCAGCGCCGACGGCAAGATGGTCCTGAGCGGTGAGTGGGGTGGCCGGATTCAATTCCACAAAGCCGCTGAACGCCCCGTCTCGACAGAGCTGGTTCTGCGATAGTCGATTTCGAGTTTGCCACCCGCATTCTTCCCTCAAACAGCCTATTTCGACCTGTTAGAACCTCATTTTCCTCGCAAAACGTCGAGGGAAATGGGGTTCTATCTTCTTTTTGGCGAGATTCTGGCTTAAAATCGGTCCTTAAGGCATAGTCTGCCCCAGTTTGCAGCGAACAGCATGATAGCTTGGCGCAAGCTGGAATTTTGGCGGGTCGGGGTCTCTGTGGAGGTCTTGATCACGCTCTACCCGATGCGATGCGACCCGACATCACGGAGGATGCGGTGGGGGGACTCGAAACAACTTGGGACGCTTTTCGTGGCCGAGTCAACACGGCGCTCGAAAAGTACGTACTGCAGGGGACGGACTGTCCTACGCAACTGCAATCCGCGATGTCGTACAGCCTGCTCGCAGGCGGGAAACGCTTGCGACCGGTGTTGTTGCTGTTAGCGTGCGAAGCCTGCGGTGGAAATTCCGAATCGGCGATGCCTGCGGCGTGTGCTCTGGAAATGGTGCATACCTACTCGCTGATTCATGATGATCTGCCAGCCATGGATGATGATGATTTGCGACGCGGGCGCCCGACCAATCACAAGGTCTACGGCGAAGCGATGGCGATTCTGGCAGGAGACGCCTTGTTGACACTGGCTTTCGAACTGGTTGCTGCTGAAGTACAGCCCCCGCAAATTGCGGCCGCCTGCTGTGCCGATCTGGCCAACGCTGCGGGAGCCGTCGGGATGGTCGCCGGCCAGGTTGCCGATCTCGAAGCGGAAGCCTCGGGAGTCGCCTCGCTGGAGATGCTGGAAGGCATTCATCGCCGCAAGACCGGCCGCCTGTTGTGCTCGGCACTCACAATGGGTGCTAGAATTGCTCAAGCGGACAACGATACGTTAAGTCGGCTCCGCGAGTACGGTTTAAATATCGGGCTGGCATTTCAGATCACTGACGACCTGCTGGATGTTCGCGGCAACGCCGAGAAAATTGGCAAGGGTGTCAACAAAGATGCCGCCTTAGGCAAGTTGACTTACCCGTCGTTATTAGGAATCGAGGCCAGCGAGCAACGTGCCGCAGCCTTGATTGAGTCGGCCTGCCAGTTGTTGGAACCCTTGGGATCGCGGGCCGACGGACTACGTGACTTGGCTCAGTTTGTATTGCATCGCGACCACTAGTGAGAACGTTGGGCATTCGCGGGAAATGACGAATGTCGAAGCTCGAGCGAGATTAAGACGCCTCAAACCCACGCTGCAGAGAACAGGACTCACGAGATCATGTCCGAAATCCGGGAACCTCAGATCCTTCCCCGTATCGCTTCCCCGTTCGATTTGCGGACGCTGAGTGAAGCGGAACTGCTGCAGCTTTCGGGTGAGATTCGTGACACGCTGTGCAATCTCGTCAGCCATCGGACCGCTCATTTTGCGAGTAACCTCGGTGTCGTTGAGTTGTGCATTGCCCTGCACTTGGTCTTCGATTTTTCGAATGATCGATTGATCTGGGACACCGGCCACCAAATCTATCCGCACAAACTGGTGACCGGCCGCTATCACGAGTTCACGACGATGCGTCAGAAGGGGGGCCTGATGGGCTACCCCAATCCGCAGGAAAGTCTGTACGACTTGTTCATGACGGGACATGCCGGCAGCAGTGTCTCCACCGTGCTGGGATTGAAGGCCGCCGACGATCTGATTTCCCCTCGCAAACGCCGTTCGGTCGCCGTGATCGGTGACGGTGCTCTGCCTTCTGGTATCGTGTTCGAAGCCTTCAACAATGCCGCCGGTCTCAACAAGGATCTGCTGGTCATTCTCAACGACAACAAGATGGGGATCTGCCCCCGAGTCGGCGGTGTGGCTAAGTATCTGGATCAGGCACGACTGACCCCCAGCTATTCGAACTTCAAACGCGATCTGTCCAAGGTCCTGCGACAAATCCCGTTCGTCGGCGATTCCATGCAGCGCGGGCTCTCGCAGCTGAAGGAAGCGATGAAGCTGTACTTGCATGGCGGAATGCTGTTCGAGGAACTGGGCTTCCGCTATATCGGGCCGGTGGATGGGCACGATCTGAAATCGTTGCGGCAATACCTGGAGATGGTCAAGGATCTGGAAGGCCCCGTACTGTTGCACGTCTTCACCGAGAAAGGCCACGGCTTCGCGCCGGCCTGTGAAGATCCGGTCCTGTTCCATGCTCCCCCTCCGTTTGAACGCCAAGACGAAGAAGTCGTATCGATCAAGAAGAGCTCCAACCGGGCCTATACCGACGCCGTCAGCGACGCCATCCATGCCGCCATGCAGCGTGATCCGCGCGTCGCCGTCATCACGGCGGCGATGTGCGAAGGGAACAAGCTGAATCACGTGCGGGATGAATTCCCTTCGCGATTCTTCGACGTAGGCATCTGCGAAGGTCACGGCGTGGCTTTCGCAGGCGGTATGGCGAAAGCCGGCATGCGCCCCATCGTCGACATCTACAGCACGTTTCTACAACGTGGTTTTGATCAGATTTTTCAAGAAGCGGCACTACAAAATCTGCCCGTCACGTTCTGTCTCGATCGCGCCGGGTTGTGTGGCCCCGATGGGCCCACGCATCATGGCACGTTCGACAACAGTTACATGCGAGTCTTCCCGAATATGGTGCTGGTCGCCCCGGGTGATGAAGCCGATGTCGCGCCGATGCTCGACTTCGCACTCACCTATGACGGTCCGGTCTCGATTCGTTACCCCAAGTGCAACGTCGAAACCATTGAACGCCCGGCACAGCCAGTGGAGCTCGGCAAAGCCGAAGTCCTTAACTGGGGTCGCGACGGAATGTTGATTGCCTGTGGCACCTTCTTCAGCAATTGCGTCAAAGCCGCTGCCGAGCTGCGGAAGTTGGGGCTGGACGTGGGCGTGATTAATGCCCGGTTCATTAAGCCACTTGATGAAACCACCTTGCTCCGAGCCATCCGCGAGGCAGGTTTCGTGCTGACGATCGAAGAGAACACTCTGGTAGGTGGATTCGGTTCAGCCGTTCTGGAACTGGCTAGTGACCACGGCGTGAATACGAGTCACGTCCGCCGGTTGGGTGTTCCAGATCGATTTATCGAACACGGCGAACGTCACGAGCAAGTCGCGGACTTGGGTTTGGATGTCGCCGGAATTGTGAAAGCCGCGAAAGACCTGGCCCGTAAGAACAACATCGGCACAGCCGAAACGCGAGCTTTTGCAGGGTAAAGCGATTTCACAAAACAACTGCGAATACGACGGAGAAACCTCTTCATAGGCGAGCGTCCGGCGTGAGCCGGATGGTTGTTAGACGCTGTCGCAGTCATTCACCGTACGACTTCGCTGCGCATCGTCATACCGTCCGTCTAGATTCGGTC
>JAZKFE010000485.1:0-11414 GCA_040386595.1 Planctomycetota bacterium
ATCGTCCTGACCCCCGATGTCCGGGACGCGGACATCGCTCAGACACTCTTTAAAGACCTGGAACACGCGTCTCTCATCGGTGAGATGCCCGCCCGGGATCCCTCCTCGGCCGTGGTGCAGATCAATGAATGGGTGGGAGATCCCGCACTCGTCGCCAAGGGTCTGAATGGCGTGATCATGCAGAAGCTGATCCGCACCTTGTGCAGCAAGTGCCGCCAGGCCTACCGCCCGAACCCGACGTTCCTGAAGAAGGTCGGACTGGCGGACGACCTGAAGGTCCTGTACCGCAAACCCAAACTCGAAGAAGACGAACCCGAGCCCGACACCTGCGGAAAATGTGAAGACGTAGGCTACTTCGGTCAAGTCTCCATGTTCGAGCTCCTGGAAATGACCGACGAGATGCGGGCCTTAATCGCCACAAAACCCGACGCCTCAGCCATCCGAGCCCAAGCCCGAAAAGAAAAAATGCTGACGGTCCAGCAGGATGCACTGCGTCTAGTAGCAGAAGGCAAGACATCACTGGAAGAAGTCCAACGGGTCTTCAAAGCCACGTAGAACGTCATCCAACAACTGCTTAAAATCTGGGCCCTTCGATTGCATACGACCAATCGAAGGGCCCAGTCGCATTTACAAGATAGTGCAAAAATATCTATCGCCCGAAGCCATCTCGATTTCGCGTCACTCACACCGGTTCAAGAACCGATGTCACCCCGCCGGCACAATATCGGGTTGAACTGCTTGTTAAGCACGAGGTCTAAGTTGATGCTACTTGGCCCTGCGATTTATGCGTTCAAGATACTTTTCGATCTCGCCACCAGATACGGCTTTGAAGTTCGCAGGCAACTCAAGATCCTTCAGTTGAATGTTGTTGCCCAGATTGACATGAACTGTGATTTCACGCGGCGGAGCCCCAATAAGGGTGATGTGCGACTTCCAGTCAGCTTTCTCCGACGCTTGGTCATTCTTGTGGATGATGGGATTCTGCGCGACCATTTCGCCCACATGCAATACGACGGTTCGGGCTCCGTACGTGCCTTTTGACTGCGATTGCAAGTATTGGTTGAGTTTTACCGTATCCCCTGCAAAGTAAAGAGCGACGTCGCCGTCGATATCGAAACCGTGAAGTACGCTTTCCCCGTGCTGCCTGAGCTGCTGCTTAGTGATCGGAAATACGGCCGCAAAAAGGGCGAAGGGGAGGGCAAGAATGGCCCCGTAGATTACGATGTGTCGTTGATATCGAGTCATCACAGAGCATCCTGCTCACCGAGAGATATGTTTCGATTTACACAGCCTAACGCTTATTCTATAGAATTTTATTTTGCATCTTTCGAGTGACCGCACAGTCGTTAGTCGTGCGACATCGTCGCTAGGCTAAACCATCAACCGTGTCAGTACAATACATAGTTAGGTTAATGATGATTTATGTGAAGTGGGCAGGGTGGCACAGGTTTTTCAAACCTGTGTGAGCGGAGCGAATTAGAGGCCACTGCTCAATCAGGTTCGCTACTTCCAGAATCTGAAGGATTATGATCCGCAGAATCTGATCCCTTCCGCGATCGCGTCAGGAAAACACTGCTTAACGACTGAGTACAGTCGCAAAGCAGTGCCACGACCTCAGTTTCGATGGCATCCAAACTAGTGCCACCCTGCCCCCCACGCGGCCGGTACATTTCGATGGATTTACGAGTCAGAAATATTCAATGGAGTGCTGTATTGGATGGCATCCGGACCAATTGTCTTTAATGCCTTCAAGATGCAACTGGCGTTACGTCGAATTCCTGGGCTTGTGAGGATCTCTTCCCAAGTATGCCATCTGTTTTGTCTTCTCCCTGTAGTCCATGAAACAGGGATTTCATCATCGTGCTCCATACGATGGATTTCTTTGACCCTCGTTCTTGAGGGATCCAAGACGACGGAGCATAGCGTATACTCATATGAAGTGAGCGCACCGATTCGGGCCGAAATTCGAAAGTCGTCAACTGTTCTTAAAGGCACAACGCTTTGGATCATCGGTCGTTCCAAACGGAGCTCCTCCAGTAGTTCTCGACAGGCGCACTCGACAATATTCTTGTCTCCCGGGTCCATGACACCTCCGATAAACCAGTAATAACCGTCTGGCTCCCATGCATGGGACATTTGAAGTAGAAATCTGTCACCATCACGATGCTTTGCTTTAATGAGAGCGATTGCACTTCTGGCATTTCGAGTTGGAGTTGCATGCTTACCCAACTTTGTGACGCGGAAGCCCTCTGCTTTTCCGAGAATCGCGCGCAAGTTCTGGCTCTGTGGGTTCTTGTGACCGACAGCAGACCAGTCCCCAAATAGATGAGTCCCTTCCTTTAAGGACAGGGCGATGCAACTCGTGAAAGCATGAGCTCGTTCAGACACGGGCGAAACCAAGCCATTGCCATCTATGTAAAATAATCCGAGGTTTCGTAACATGGAAACAACCGCGATCGCTGCATGTTGGTCGCGGCTTCGCCCTGTAGTGCTAAGAGTTGTAACAGGTAGCGCTTCTCGCCCATATTCTGGTACATTTAGGAGTGCACCGCCAATTACTGTCTTGGTTTCCTCCGCGTTGAAAACTTGGGCCCCCGGCTCTGGGAGTTGGTACATGACTAGCAGGAGTGCGTAACCCGTGCCAAAATAGGTCCCTAAGAGCGCAACCAACGCTAATATTGGCTCCCAATCCGGGTTGTGGCCGTACCAAGCCGCAACCACCATCAATCCAGCAACATTTAAGAGGTGTCCAAGTAGAGGTATCAAAGGGGGGTTCATGGATCTTCCCAATGAGGGGAAAGGTGGGATAGCTTAACACTAAGTCATTTAGACGGTGAGAGATATGAGGTATTCGGCCGCCGATACGCACATTCGTCAACTCATAATTCCACTAGTTGTATAGAAGTGTCACCATGCAGGATGGTACCGGTTTTTCAAACCTGTGTGAGCGAAGCGAATTGGATGCCACTACTCAATCAGACTCGCTACTTCCAGAATCGGGATGGATCACGATCTACAGGATCTGATTCCTTCCGCAATTATGGTGCGGTTGAGTTTCCTTGGTGGCGACGCTCGTCAGGAAACTGGCCTCTGATTCGCTGCGCTCCCCCAGGTTCAAGAACCAGGGCCACCCACCCTACGGGTTGCGAGGACCCCAGGCCATCCCGCGAGGGAGCTAGACTAAGGAATCACCATGCGAATGCCTCGTGCACTTCCCCCAGACATGAAACGAATTCTCAATCAATTGCTGGTAGGTCCTCGGCTTGCCGCCCATTTGGCCCTAGTTCACGACGCTGCGTTCGAAATCGTGACCGGCCTGACCCTGCACTTTCCAGACCTGAAATTCGATTACCAGGCGGTCCTTTGTGGCGCCGCCACGCACGATGTGGGGAAAGTGTTGCATCCGAACGAACTCACGGGACCAGGAAAACGCCATGAAGAGGACGGACCTGCACTCCTTGAACGGTATGGCGTTGCGTCACACCTGGCTCGATTCTGCCGCACCCATGGAGCTTGGGATAAAGAGCCGCTCGAACTCGAAGACCTATTGGTCGCTCTGGCTGACACTGCATGGAAAGGTCAACGGATTGACACCCTAGAATCGTTGATTGTCACTCAGATTGCGCGGGGCGTTGGTAAAGCCGAGTGGGAAGTCTTTAGCACGCTCGACGAGTTGGTGACTGCCATTGCCGAAAATGGTGACGAACGGCTTGAGTACCAACGACAACATGGATAGCCCGACACTGCCTGCTGTGCAATTCGGATCTACAGGACCGGTGACTCCGCGAGGCGTGTGCCGTTTGGGTGAGATTGAATCGGTTCGCAGGCTAGCGCAAGAAGCGGCCGCCGTTGATGTCGATCATTGCTCCGTTGATGAACTGAGCTCCGTCGCCCGCGAGAAAGACCACTGTGGAGGCCACTTCTTCCGCCAGGCCGTTGCGTCCCAGAGGTGTTTCGCTCCGGTATTGCTCCATGCGTTCGGGCTTGGTGAAAAGGGCATGGTGGGGCGTTTCGATCACCCCCGGCATGATGGCATTTGTCCGTACCTGCGGCGCCAGTTCACGAGCCAGTGTGCGGGTCATGACTTGCAGGCCCCCCTTTGCGATGGCATAGGCTCCCGCACCATTCGCTCCGCCGGTCTGCACTGACAATGACAGGTTGTTGATGATCGCGCCATGCCCCGAGGCCTTCAAGAAGGGGATGGCTCGCTGAGTGACCACGAATGCACTGGTTAAGTTCGTCGCCAGGACTCCCTGCCAAAGATCCAGCGAACAGTTTTCGAGAGTGCTTCTCTCTAATGGAGAACCCGCATTGTTGAATAGAATGTCCAGCCGGCCCGATGTCGCGACCAGTTCGTCCACCACGCGCTGAGCGTCCTCAGCCAGTGAGAGGTCGCCCTGTAACAACAGGCCGTCCCCACCGTTACTGCGGATCGCATCGAGCGTTTGTTGAGCGCCGTCCCGATTCGTATGGAAGTGAATTCCAACCCAGGCCCCAGCGCGAGCCAAAGCGATGGCCGTCGCCTGACCAATGCCGCTGCTGGCCCCGGTCACCAGGGCGACTCGTCCCTGAAGCTCATTCGAAATCATAAAACGCTCGGTGGGAGTGTGGCTCAGGGATCGGGTTCAGCACGCCCTCTCGTGGAACGTCTCCAAGGGGCAGAACCGACGAAGTCAGTATGCCAAAAGACGAATGCAGACGATAGCGACCCGATTGTGTCAGGCATTTTCAAACTCGGCACCCGAAGTGGGCCACATCTCCGAGTGGATTGACCGGAGAACTGTAACGGCTTACAGCCATTGAACATGAATCACAAGTGACAATACGTCTTCACTGGCCGCGAGGATTGAAAAACAGGTAGGCACAGGGTGCATCGAGTGCCACGCCTGATTGGAGCGGTGTGCGACCAAGATACCGAACCGATTCTCTGGGGTCGCCACAAGCGTTAACGGCGGTTAACAGTCACGGTATACACCACACTCCGCGCTGCCGTTTGTTAACTAACTCGATATTACTAAACAATACTCCAGATACTATTTCACTTGCGTCAATCACCTCCTTTGAATTAATGCTTCGCTCGACAATATTGATCTGTCGTGCGCCATGTTCTATTGTGAGGAACGAGTTTTGTGCATGATGCCAGGTTCGATCCTTGGTAGGAATCGACGGCGGCTCCGGTTTGGCTCATCTCCCTCTGAGCCATGGTCCGTGCCGTAACGTGAGATCTGGCAACTCTCTGGCCGGTTGAATGTCCACCATTTTCTCCAACCAGCCTGACCACTTTTCCGAGAAGGACCGCTGCAAAACGCGAGTCTGGCGAGATTTGTTGTACATGTCAGCGTAGATGATCAGAAGCCCAGGAAGAATCGGTCCGATAAATTGGGACGCGGGCTTTGAAGCGTCGGATTGGATCAAAAATCAGCATATGCCGATTTTTGCGATTGCGAACGGTATTTCCACCCCGCTATGGTGACCGATTAACGGAATGAGTGGACAGCTGACGAATTGTCGGTTCGTCGAGGTCAGTCGACTGCAACTCGTCCTGGGGGCAAGCCTCGAACAAGTGTCAACGACCGATCATCAGTACCTTCTGACTGTGTCGAGAGCCATTCCGGCAGAAGCGGATGACTACTGAATGATTTTCCTGGTGCAGCTCGCTTTTTGAATGCTTAATGTGTTTACTGTTGACAATGTGTCTATGTGTGATTGGCCCTGCTTGGAACGCCGCGAAAGAAGTGTTGGCAGGACTGCAACGAGGAGGCGGTCGCGTTCCATCGAGGTCTCCCGCCTTCCGCAAGACTCCATGACTTAAACTAAGAATTCGGCGTCCGTGTCGAAGTACAGTCTGTCGGTTTGGCCGCAATGCGAACCAAGGCCGACAGTCATCGCGGACGCGTCAAATACTGTGTGTTTACTGTGGTTAAGTAGGTTATTGACCGTGTCAATCGAACTGGCAGCGTGAAAAACGCGGACTCGCCCGGGTGAACGGCAAGAGTCGTGGACTGCATCGCCAGCTTGATGACTTGGAATATTCAACATCTTCGAGAGAATCTGAGGTCGTTCCGATGTTCATTAGACCGTGGCTGGAAGCTCTCAAAACTCGCTGGATTCCCAAAAATCGCCGGGTTGCGAAACGGTTAAATCAGAAGCCGCTGCCGTCCCAGATTGAAACTCTCGAAGAAAAGCTGGTGCTATCGGCCTTCGATTTGATCACCGTCATTCCGAACCAGGGAGTGTTTCTCTCTGACGGAGCGATGATGAGCGAAGCACCGCGGGAAATGACCCTGCGGTTCAGTCCCGGGCAGAACATCGATCCCGCGACGCTGGGCAACGCGGCGGCCCTGGGCGGGATCACCGTCGTCCGTGCCGGACTGGACGGGATCTTCGACAATCCGGCGACCCCAGCGGTGGAAAGCACCGACGATGTGCCCGTCACCGTGGGCTATATCGGAGTCGGCGAAAATGCGAATAATGAAGTAGTGATTCGGTTTGCGGCGACGCTGCCGGATGACAAGTATGAGATTCGGATTAAGGGATCGGGGGCCACGGCTCTCAAGACGACCGCCGGGACCGCGTTCAACGACGGAGTCAACAAGACCTTCCACTTCGAGCTCGATCTCGGTGCACAGGTCGAAGCGGTGGTGCCGCAGCCCGTTCTGCGAAGCCAGGTCTTCACCGTCGCTGATTCGTCGCTGCTGGCGAATGGCGACACCATCACGGTGACCACGGGGCCCTACACGACGATTTTGGAATTCAGTACGGCCCCAGGAATTGTGGCTCCGGGACACGTCTATGTAAATCGAGTGGGCAACAACGCCACGGTGGCCGCGGCGATCGCCAATGCCATCAGCAGCCTGCCGTTACCTTCGGCGGTGACCTCCACGGCGGCGGCGTCCGGTGGCACGGTCACAATCACCGGTTCGGCTTACGAATCGACCCTGACATTTGCGACGGCCAACAACCGGGCCTTGAGCAAGAGTGTCGTCAATGTGCTCAGTGCGACCAACTTGAAGGACGGAGACACGATGGTGGTGTCCTTGGGCGCCACCACCCTGACCCTGGAATTCAACAACACGGCCGTCAACAACCTGATTTCGCCAAACCGGATTCGGGTCGATTATACCACCGTGGATTCCGCCGCCACGCTGGCCGCGGCGATTGCCACCGCGCTCAACAAACCGGCTAATAATCCGACACAAACCATCCTGGCGACACTGTTGGGATCTGATCTGGCCTTCACGGGAACGACTGGCACGCCCAGCGTTTCGTGGACGAACGCGGTCGTTTCCGCGGGTGTGTTCAATCAAAACTTCGGGAGCTTGACCCAAGCCTCGAACAAGGTCGTGGTTTACTTCAACCAGGATCAACTGGACCCCGTAATTGCCCAGAACCCCACCTTTTACAAGGTCGTGGATGCGGTTACCGGTGCCGTTCTACTGCCGGCAAAAGTTGATTATGCATACAATCCGGCAAATGGACTGAGTGCTGCAGTCTTGACTTTTGGAGTCGCGCTTCCGAACTCTACTTACAACATCAAAATCGGAAAATCAAACGAACCGAGTAGCTCGATTGCTACAGCAGTAAGGGTTGGATCTATTTTCGCCAACCAAGATTATGTCATAAACGAATATCTGGGTGACGGCGGCACGTCCGCGGTCAGCAATGATGCAAGCGATGAAGATTTCTACCAATTTACGATTTCGGCGACTGGTTCAATCACGCTGACACTGAATCCCAGCGCTACACTCGATGGATATATCGAGTTGTTCAACTCAAGTGGCACCCTTATCGGTGCACCTACTGATGCTATTGGGCTTGGCGTCGTAGATACGTACACCTCAACGCCACTTTCTGCAGGAACGTACTATGTGCGTGTTACCAGCCATGGTGGAACGGGCGGGTATAAGCTAACAATTCATACCGATTTAATCGCAGGAACCAGCGATCAGAACTCTAGCTTCTCGACAGCCACTGATCTCGGACAGATTGGTGCTGGAAGCGTACTGGTCTCAGGCCAAATCCAACCGCAATTGGTGCTGATGCCACCGTTGCCTGGTGGGCCCGACGAGCCAGGTCATCGTGATTTACCTGATGGGGCCTTCGTCGCCTATTCGAGTCCTGAGGTCGGGCACGGCATTGGCGCGGGGTCTACTCCGACTGCTCCCGGCGCGATTCCGGTCGTGACTTACAGTTTCCCGGATGTCTATGGTCAGGATCAGTTCGGCAATGATCTGCACAACCAGACGACGCCCGAACAAAAGCAGATGGCCCGTCAGATCTTTGAGATCTATTCGCAATACACGGGTATCCAATTCCGCGAACTCTCCACCACGGTTTCGGGGGCTTCGAACATTGGCATTGTCACCGGTGACATTCGAGTCAATGCTCCGACACTCGGACCGACGCAAGTCGGAGGTATCTCAGGAAACCCTCTGATTATCAATGGGGCGATCTATGCGAACGATAACACGTTCGGCGGCGGTTGGATGAGCGTCGCATTCCACGAGATTGGCCACGACTTAGGGCTGGGACATTCATACGACATTCCCAGCACGCAAGGCGGCAGTACGACTGAAGGTCCCCTCGAACAATATTTTACGGGTGAAAATGACTTCGTCCACCTGCTGCGGATCCTCCGCAACGATGCGAGCGATATCGATCTCTATAAGTTTACACTGACTCAAGCAGGCACGTTGACAGCCCAAACGATCGCCGAGAGGCTCTCCTCGACCAGTGACCTCAATACATTGCTCACTCTTTATCAGCAAAACCCGGATGGCACCAAAACGGTGATCGCCCGGAATGATGATTTCTACTCGAACGATTCAGGATTGTCGCTCGCGTTGTCAGCCGGCACCTATTTTATTGGTGTCACCAGTTCTGGAAACAACAACTACGACCCGTCAATTTCGGATAGTGGCAACGGCGGAACCTCTGATGGCGCCTATCAGCTGAAGTTGGATTTCCAGGCCGCTCCGTCAGTGACTAGTACTCTGCGGGATGCTACCGGTCGAGCTCTCGATGGTGATCACGATGGCAAAGCCGGAGGCGAGTACAATGGCTGGTTTACCGTGGCGAACACCAAAATCGTCGACAAGCTGGCCCAGCCGGGCGGCAACGGTTCGTTAGCCAATCCCTACTCGACGATCAGTGCGGCACTGGCGGCAGCTGGCACTGGGGACATTGTGCGAATCGTCGGGAATGGTGGTGCAGACCGGGATGATAGCACCATCGACGACAATGTCCCCTACGCAATTGGTACTGACTATAACCTCGCACAGACCCCCTTAGCCGACGGCGCCACATTACAAGTGCCGAAGGGCGTAACAGTGATGATCGATGCCGGTGCATTGGTCAAAGTGCATGCGACAACAATTGACGTCGGCACGTCGTCGTTAGGAAATGATCGCAGCCACGGTGCGTTGCAGGTTCTCGGAACGCCGCTCAACAACGTCTACTTTACTTCGTGGCGTGATGACGCCAAGGGAAGCATTGACGACGGTGTGAATGGTTCCGCGGCCGGTTCGGATTGGGGCGGTATCGTGTTCCGCAAGGATTCCGATTCACTAGCAACGGGAGTCTTCCTGAATCTGGTGAACCACGCCACACTGCAATATGGCGGTGGACAGGTGAGTGTCGACGGGGCTCTTGCTCGTGTCTATAACGTAATTGACATAGAAACCTCACGTCCAACAATCACGAACAATATCATTCAGAATAACTCGGATGCCGCGATCTCGGCGAATCCGAACAGTTTCAAGGCGGACGATGGTCGCATCGGGCCCGATATTCACGGCAACCTCGTCACCCAGAACTCGACGAACGGATTGTTCATCCGGATTCAGACAGCCTTGGGTGGGCCTGCAGAAACACTGGATGTCATTGCCGAATTCGATGATACCGACATCACTCACGTCATCACGCAGAACCTGATTATCAATGGCCAGGCAGGTGGCTCACTGGACGGCGTTGCACGTTTTTCGGGTCGTCTGCTGATCGCACCCGGTACAGTGGTAAAACTATCAGGAGCGCGCATTGAGACTGGTCTTGGCAATTCGAACTTGATTGCGGAAGGTACGGCTGCAGACCCCATTCGGTTTACCAGCCAGCAAGATGATAAATACGGAGCCGGCGGCACATTTGACTTGAAGAATGACGGTTTTGCGTCAGGCGCACAGCCGGTTGCCGGCAACTGGGCGGGCTTCTACCTGCAACCGACGTCGACGGCCAGTTTCGACCATGTTTCGATTACCTACGCTGGCGGTACGTCGGAAGTCAGCGGCGGGCAAACGGACAACTTTAATACCATCGAAGCAGTACAGGCGACACTGCGAATTTCGAACAGCGTGCTAGAGAACAACGCTGGTGGTATGGCGACAAATTTGGGTAATAACAACAATCGCGACGGCCGAGGCTGGAATGATAACTCGGTGATTTTCGTTCGCGGAGCTCAGCCGATCATTGTCGCCAACATCTTCCGCAATAATGCGGGAAGCGTTGTCAGTATCAACGCGAACTCATTGAAGGCAGGCTTCGTTCCAGACTACGGCCGCAGCACAGGAATGGCCCAGGCCTATACGAACTACGACAACAACCAGGGACCGTTCGTACGGTTAAACACCTACGACAAAAATGCGTTGAACGGCATGCTGGTCCGCGCCGAAGAATTGGTTGTGGAAGGCGTGTGGGATGATACAGACATCGCCCATATTGTGACGGGGGAAATCGTCAGCAGCGAATTCCACACTTATGGTGGGTTGCGGCTGGAAAGCAGTTCTGCGGGCAGTCTGGTCGTCAAGCTGCTGGGGGCGAATGCCGGCTTTACCGCGACAGGTGACCCCCTGGAAATCAGCGATCGCATCGGCGGTACGGTGCAGATCATTGGCCAGCCAGGTTTCCCGGTGATCCTGACTTCATTAAAAGACGACACCGTCAGCGCTGGATTCAAACCAAACGGTTTGCCACAGTATGACACCAACAACGACGTCAGTGTCGGCAACCCCGGCGACTGGCGCAGCATTTCGCTCAAGACTTACAGCAATGACACCAACATGGCTGTGATTAACGAACGAGAAGTTGGAGTCAACAACGGTAACGATATCAATGGCACCAATGGTGCTGCCCAATCACTGGGGAACCTCGCCCCCAATCTGAACAATGGCGACGAAAACCGCCGCCTGGGCTTCGAAGTTCACGGCTATATCAGCTCGAATTCTCCAGGTGATGTCGATGTCTACAGTTTTACGGGAACGGCCGGGACCGAGGTCTGGATCGATATCGATCGGACGAGTGACCGACTCGATTCTATGATCGAACTGGTGGACTCTTTAGGCAACGTGCTGGCACGCTCATTGAACTCTCAGAACGAAGCCGCCGACCCCTAGGTGGGCCAGTTGCTGGACAACGTGGGAATT
>JAZKFE010000485.1:11424-13368 GCA_040386595.1 Planctomycetota bacterium
CGACCCCGCGGCCTGGCTTTCGACTTATGCTGGCTCATTGGCGGGAACCGCCGGAAACAGTTTGCTGAATACGCTGACGAAAGATCCCACTCTGGGAGGGGACTTTTACACCAGCAATTTCCATGATGCCGGCTTCCGAGTCATTCTGCCGGGCACTTCCGGCACCACGAACAACTTCTTCATACGAGTCCGCAGCCAACCCGTAGCCGGCCAGGAGACGAACCCAGCTTATGTCAATAAGGGCTTGACCTCGGGGGGTTACCAGTTGCAAGTTCGTCTGCAGCAGCGTGACCAGAAGCCCGGTTCGACGGTGCGCTATGCCGACGTTCGCTTTGCGACGAATGGTATTGAAACGCATGGTTTGCCGGCACACTCGGTGCTAACTGGTGAGGCGGGTGAAACCACCAGTCCCAATGACTCGACCAGCACCGCTCAATACTTGGGGCCGTTGCTGCAGAGTGATCGAGGAACGCTCAGCGTGTCCGGAAATCTGGCCAGCGCAACTGATGTCGATTGGTATAAATTCACGGTCGACTATAGCCAGATTCAAGTAGCCCAGCCGGGTGCCAAGTTCTTCCCGACAATTTTCGACATTGATTGGGCCGACGGTCTGACCCGTCCAGACACAATTATGGCCGTTTTCAATGGCCTTGGGGATCTGATTTACATCGGCCGAGAATCGGACATCGCGAATGACCAACCCGGGGCGGGGCAAGGTCAGGATCTGGACGATCTAACGCGAGCAACTTTGGGCAAACTGGACCCGTTTATTGGAACGGTCAACTTACCGGCTGGCGTTAATGGCGTGAGTGAAGGTGGTGGTGCCCTACCCACGCCTCCATCAAGCGCACTTACCACTTACTATGTCGCGATCGCGTCTAATGGAATGACTCCGAGTGCCTTAACCGCTTATTTTGATGGCAGCGCAAGCGCCACGACTCAACAGGTTCGCCTCGAGCCAGTTAACTCAATACAACGAATCGTCGAAGATCACATTGGCTTTACCGGGTACGAATCACAAGGAACCGTAGTTGCACCCGTTAGTGGCCCAATGATAGACATTCGAACGGCAGTATCACTGTCCGCGAACATCAGGGCATTCACCCTTTCTGACGTCAATTTATTCGTCACAAAAACTGACAGCTTATATGTTTACGATCCATTTAACGGCAGCCGAGAGATCGACTACACGGACTATGTAAACAAACGGTTCAGTGACATCGATATGCTGAGTGATGGTCGGCTAATCGGTTTACGCACGAATCTAGCGAACGGACAAGGCACCGAAGGTTTCATGGTCCAGCTGGATACTGGAACGGGCCAGGAACTCGGATCTGCTACGGGCGATGGAATCGCCGTCCCGGCGGCCAATGCCAATCCGATTCTTCAGCAGTCAAATAATTCGAACAACGTCAACGCGTTCGTAATCCACCAAAGGGATGTCGGGGACTACGACTATTCGTATCTTTCAGTTGACGCTGCAGACAACTCTTCTCAAAGCGGTATCTCAAAACTCTATCGAGCGACTACCGCTGGTGGTGCCGGATTTACAAGGGACGGGTTCGGCGCTGTCGGGCAAATCAAAGACGCCGGTGGTTTGATTCAAACCCAAACGACTGGAATGCAGTTTTCCACGTCAAATGGCGTCAGTGGAGCATTGTACGGAGTCAGTGCTGGCGGCCAGTTCTATCGAATCGACGAAGGACGATCGCCGGATACCGATAACGGCAATGGCATCACCACAAATCTAGTGACCGGAACGGTCTATGATCTAACAACATTGACGGGTGGCGCAGGGTTCGCAGGCCTGACGGACGCGCCGCAAAATGTTGAAAACCGAAGATATGCGAATCTGCTATTTGCATTAACTACAGATGGTAAGATGATCGCCATTGATCCGGCGAACCCGATGAATTTGTTTGCGGCCACGTACGAACGGCGCCG
>JAZKFE010000486.1:0-8484 GCA_040386595.1 Planctomycetota bacterium
GCCGGTCAGGCTTCAATACAAATCTTGTGCCAAGAAGTCAGCTCTCCGAGTCGGGTGTTTTTCTGCGGAGGGAAACCCGACTCAGAGAGTCAGGCCACGGTATGCATAATCGCAACAGCCCAGAACTTCACCCGTAGTTTTCGCAATCGTTTTGATCCAAAACCCACGCATTCGTCCCCGATCTTGAGTCGCCAGCGACACCAATTCCGCCAACATTGTGCCGGACTCGCGGACGGTTGTGCTAGACTTGCGTACTAATCTTCACCCTGTGAACATTCCCAGCCCGCAACCGAACGTCGCCCAATTCGCTGACGCAGAGGAACCTCCGAATGCAGACTGTCCGCTGGCGATTCGGAATACTACTTGAAGCGGTCGGGGTTCTGGTCGCATTCGCCTCCGTAGGTCTTGCACAGGAAACAACGCCCCCGCCGTCCAAATACTTGGGCCCGACGCGGTGTGCCGACTGCCATAACGCCCCGAATCCGCTGCGATTTCGCGATTTCGTCCTGCAAACGGAATCAGCCCGGTTCATCGCTGAAGACAAGCATGTCCAAGCGTTTGAACTGCTAAAAGGCGAACTCGGCCAGGCGATGACCAAACGGTTGGGAATTACGGACATCACCGAAGCCCGCCAATGCCTGAGCTGTCACGCCGGTTGGTTACAAGATCAGCCCAAACCGCCGCACTTCGAATTCGGAGTGAGCTGCGAATCGTGCCATGGCCCGAGCTCTCAATGGGACACCCCGCATAGCGAACCCGCCTGGCGACTGAAGTCGCCCGCGGACAAAACCAAGTTGGGTCTGTTTGACGTCCGAAACCCGGTCACGCGAGCCGAACAGTGTTTTTCCTGCCACATCGGAAATGTGGAACAGGGCAAAGTCATCACCCACGAGATGTACGCCGCCGGGCACCCGCCGCTGCCCAGCATCGAAATCGAGTCTTTCGTCGATCAAATGCCCTCACACTGGCGTTATCTGCAGGAAAAAGGGCCGTTTGAATCGCGTGCCGAGTACGTCAAACTCAACTACCCCCAGCATCCGCACGACCCGGGCCTCGATCTGCCCCGGACACGTTCCACAGTCGTTGGCGGTCTGGTGGCATTGCGTGAGTCGCTAGAACTCTTCTCCAGCCAGGCCAAACCGGAGAATCCCCAATGGCCCGAACTGGCATTGTTCGACTGTCAGGCGTGTCATCACGATCTGCGGTCGCCCAGTTGGCGGCAGCAGCGTGATGCGCAATTCGCCCCCGGACGCCCCACGCTACCCGAATGGCCGTTCGCTCTCGTCAACCTGAGCCTGCGTCAAATTGCCGGTGACGATGAGGCTCAATATCAGAAACTCGCCGCAGAATTCACCCAGCATCGGCAACAGTTGTACGCTTCCATCCAGAAGCAACCCTTCGGTGACAAGCAAGCAGCCGGACGGGCCGCGGAATTCGCGCAGTGGCTGGAACCTCATATCCAGACCCTCGCCACCAGCCGCTTCGACCTGCCCGCCGCGACACGTTCCATCCGCGAACTCTCTACGCTGGGGCCGAAAGAATTTCCCGACTTCCACTCAGCCCGGCAACGAGTCTGGGCCTTGGGCATCATCCAGCGCGAACGAGACACCCCCTACCCCACGTGGCCCGCCGCGGAACCCAATACGTCGGCCTCCGAACGCCGCGCCGCAGAAGCGGCCAACATTGCCCTCTTTGAAAAATGGCGAGACGACGTATTCGCCCCGCAACGCCAGGCCTGGGCCAATCGCTGGGAACGCCAAAAACCGCCGTTCGATCTGCCTTTGATCCTGCCCTCAGGCCAAAAGCAGGTGATCGAACGCAACTTGCCTCAATCACTACAAGCCATCTCGAACTACGACGCGGCCGTCTTCCGGCGCTTGCTGGATGAGCTCAAAGCGACACCGCAGCCCCGACCATAACGGGATAATTGGAACGGCAGGATGGTGGGGAGCAAAACATCCCAGTCATGTCATAGGCTGGGCTCCTGCCCGTCTCTTCGTAATAAAAGCCAATACCGACGGACAGGAGTGCCCATCTACGACTCACCGACATCGCAAGTTATTCGGAATTTGTGCACAGACAGAACTAAATCAAGTCCCGAAAGGGACGACAGAATCTAGCCGTGGGCGTGAGCCCACGGACTCGTCTCCAACGGACCTAAAGCCCTGAATGGGCGACACTTACGAATCCACAGAGTGCCGCCCATTCAGGGCTTACAATTCGTTTTATGCAGACCGTGGGCTGACGCCCACGGCTAGATTCTGTCGTCCCTTTGGGACTTTGGAAAAACTCCTGACAATCGATCGCCCGTTCGTAATCGTCGCTATTTCGCCAAAGCCAGCACGAGCGCCCCCCCAATGTTAAAGGGAGCAAAGAACGTGGTATCGCACAAGGCTCCTTCTTCCATAATTCATGCTCACCACAAATCAGAATGAGCTATGCTAAGATCGATCCACTGTTCAATTTACAGCAAATTACTGACAGTACAGAGAACCTAAATTTCCAACGGTTCTTTCGCTGCACATTTCACGCGTCGATCAGTTCTCTATTTCTCGAGAGGGATGTCTTCATGCGCAGACTCTGCGGGCCGTTGTTTCTCGTCGCACTTTGTTTAAGCGGCGGTTTTAACTCGTTGCTCTGGGGCGGTCCCTATGAAGGCCAAATCCGGCTGGCCCCCGAATCGACCAACTTGATAGTGCTGGTCGACGTGCAAGCGTTGCACAACACGCCGCTGGCCAAATCCGAGCAATGGATGCAGAGAATTAAGGACGCCTATCTCGCTGGTCACGCACTCGTACCTCCGACCGCCGATCGAGTAGTGATGTTGGCCGAAGTCGATGCCCTGGACAACCTGCGGCCCTTCTGGGACCTCAGTGTGATCGATTTGTATAAGGCTCCGGACGTCTTGGGTTTCGCTCGCAACGAACAAACCTCGATCGAACATCTGGATGGACATCGACTGATTCAGACACATACCGGCGCCCTAGTACTGGAAGTCAAAACCCAACGTATCCTGGCCTCATCGTTGGCCACCCGGCAGATGTTTTCTCGCTGCTTAAAAGGTTCTGGCGAAGACACCCCCATCCGGTTATCCCCGTACCTCAAGAAGGCGGCCGATGAGTTGCCTGACGAAGCGCAGGTTGTCATTGGGTTAGATCTCGCGAATGTTTTTACGCGACAAATCGCCCAAGACGCTCTCGGCAAGGATGCTTCGTACCGGACAGTCGAATGCGTGACGTCGCTGAAAGGCCTGACGTGTGCGGTGCTGGTCGACAAAGTTCGCAAAGTGACCATTCGCCTCGATTTTGACCAGAAAGTGGACGAACTCGGAAGTGACCCGCGCAAGACGTTGCAGCCAATACTCAAGATCCTGGGCTTCTCCGACGAGCAACTCGAAATCATCCGACCCACCGCGCATCACGAATCGCATGCGGTCATCATCAAGGGCGAACTGCTCCCCGATCGGTTGCTGGACTTGTTCCGCAAATTTGAAGCGACGGGAACCAGCCAGGACTACAACACGCCTCCTGCTCCCCCTGAGAACGCTGATCCCAAGCAATTGATGATTGCGGCCTCGCAGAAGTACCTGGCTTCCATCCAATCCTTGCTGGACGAGCTAAAAGGAACGATGCGTCGTGACACGATTGCCGAGATGAGCGAGAAGTATGCTCATAAGATCGACAGCATGCCCATGCTGAACGTGGATCCCGACCTGTTGACCTTCTCGGCGAATGTTTCCGGTTCGTTGCGTTACCAGGCGCAGGTGAAACGGGAAGCGGGGCTGCGAACGGGTGTCCGGGCCAGCATCCCGACCTATACCGCTCGGACATTCAATACAGAATCCTACGGGCGAGCCTACAACGGTTATGGCAGCCCCTATTACGGCAGCTATGGATCGTACACATCCTACCGACGTGACATCCCTGATACGTTGGGGATCGCCGTGCAGGAACAGGCTCCGGCGACACAACTGCGGATTTCAGAATGGCGTCAGATTGATGACGGCATGGTGGCCATTCGCCGGAAGCTGACCGAACGCTACATGGCAAATTTTTAGATTCGGCAGGTCGCAGTTTAACGGGATGTTTTCGTCACACATGACACGATGCAGGCGAGCCCGGGGGCTTACGCCAAATGGCACTCACTTTGTGAGCGGAATGGCGCTAGCCACCGGCTCTTCTGTATCAGAAACATTGAGAAAAGCCGGCGGCTAGCGCCGTGCCGCTCACGAATCGAGCCGCAAAGTAAGTACCGTTTGACGTAAGCCCCCGGCTCGCCAAGATCGTATTCGGAGCACGGCGGGAAGCTTTCCTGCCGTGTCACAAACTCGCTCGTCACACCCAGGAGATATCAGCCCCCTAAGGCACGTCGCAATTCGTGGAATTCTTCCCCCAGCTTGCGAAAGTCGTCACGCAAACCGGTCAGTGAGGCCGTCAATGACGCATTCTCGGTCCGCAACTCTTCGCAGGTGGCTTCCAGTTGAGTCACCCGATTCGACAAACCGGAATCCACGGCCGGAGCAGATCCCGACCCCGCAGACGACGAGCGACTCGACGGGGCATCATTTTCGAACGACGCCCGCGCCCGCATCGGCTGTTTTTCGTTGGCCTGATACAGGTTGTGGTCGACTTCGACTCCACGTCGATCCAGCGGGCCGTCGGCGCGAACCAAGTTAGCCGCAGCGAGGCCTTCCAATTCCGTCCGCAATTGTTCCAGCGTTTCAATGGGAGCCATGCGACTCGCCCGAGTCCGCAGTTCGCCCATCGCCTGTTGTCCGCGGAGCAGCAGTTCGGTCAGGATGGCCAGTTGAGGCTCGGTGACGGTGAACCGTTTCCGCAGATAGTGCCGAAACCGCGGGGTGCGTCCCGATTCGGTATACACCATCGCCACCAGCCCCAGCTCACGCAGTTCTTCCAGCACCGCCTCGACGCGATCTTCGTCATAGTTGGCGATGGGATCGCGGTTGCTCTTCTGGTTGCAGCCGGTCGTCACCGACTTCAGCGTCAAAGGATAGACTTCAGGAGTCGTAATCCCCTTTTCGACCAACACCCCCAGGACACGCCGCTGCGCACGGGACAACTCTTTGATGGGCGGCAATGAGGAATCTTCGGCATCTGACATGAATCGCTTATCCTCTGGCAAACAATGTTCAACGGAGACCTGTGTGAGTCTTATCAACCCGATGGAAACTCGGCAACCCAAATCCCGATGCGGCGACGAGCGGCAACTCTCTGGAATCCATGTTTCTCCGCAGCCAATGGTGTACACACTGTGATAAAATGAGAGTGCCCATCCCTTCGCATTCTTCAATCTCAGGGCTTCTCGAATATGCTCTACCCATTCCCATTACTGACGCAGTTTGAAGCAGGCACGACTTCTCACACCATAGTGACCATCAGCCTGTGGGTCATCTGCATCGTGATTCCTGGGAGTGTGCTCGGCTGTTGGTTTTTCAAGCCTCGATCCCGGATCATCAGGATCATGGCCGAGGCACTATGGGTGCTGGCTTCCATTCTCTTGTTCTCATTGCTTTTCCGCTTGATCCCGGGTGCCATACTGCGGGATATTCCGCCCTATCTGTCCATCACTTCCATGATCGTGCTGCTTTTGATCGCAGTCCCCGCAGCGGTCGCAGGGGCCAACGAGCTCACGCGGCATCCCAGCACACCGCGAGGTTTTCGCGAGGTTTTCGCCTGGGGTTGCGAGATACCACTCATCGTCATCGTTGCCCTCGCGCTGATGCTTCCGAGTACCAGTACGCCACGGGAACACTACGACCGCACTCGGTGCAAAAACAATTTGAAACAGATCGGCTTGGTGTTCCACAACTATCTCGATGAGCATGGGAGATTCCCCGACTCGCAATTCGTTTCCGACGGCGCCCCAGCGCGAAGCTGGCGCGTCGAAATGCTACCACACCTGGATCACAAGCCCGTATTCGATTCCTATGACCAGACCCAGACCTGGAACTCAGAAACCAACACTCCTGTCGCCACACAAAATGTGAGTGAATATTTTTGCCCGTCAGTGCCGGCGGCCTATCAACAGGACACCCAAGGCCGGCGGTATACCGCTTACGCCACGGTAAACGGCCCCAACACCGCGTTTCCCAACGGGAAAGGTCTCACTTTCAAGGAATTTCCCGACGGGAGTTCCAACACGGTACTGATCGCGGAGGCCTGCGGACAACAAATCGTCTGGACCGAACCCCAAGACGTCCAGACCACAACCACAACGGCCGGCATCAACTTACCAGGCAGCAAGCCCCAGCAATCACCCGGAATCTGGTCGTCTTATCACACAGGCGTCGCTCGCAAAGGCCTAGCCTTCACTTTATTCTTAGATGGCTCAGTGCGGGCCTTGAGTGCAGACACCGATCCGCAAGTACTACGAGCGATCACAACGGCCAACGGAGGCGAGGAGGTTGGTGATTTTTGAGTGACGACAGCCCGTCCCGGACAGTTCAGCCACGGAGCTTATAATCTCACCGCCGCGCATCCCGAATTAAGAATAGTCCCCATGACTTACAGTTTTCCACCGTTGCAATGGTTCGAACAAGGCACGACTTCTTACCAAGTCTTGTTGATCACTCTGTGGGGAATCAACATTGGTTTAGTCAGCAGCATTCTGGGTCTGTGGGTTCTGAAACCGCGTACGAGAATCGTCTGGTGGATGGCGGTGGCATTCTGGCTTTCGACGTTTCTGTTTGGCAGTCTATTTGTTGGCCCCGCATTCTCCAGCAATATTTTGCGGGATTTGTGGAGTTTCGCCCCCCGTACTTTCTGGGTGATTGCGTTTCTCGCCTTGCCCGCCACCGTTGCCGGCATCACAGAACTGCGACGCACCAGTGAACAATCCTGGGGGTTTCGAAACCTATTGGTCTGGGGCTGTGCAATTCCGTTGAGCGTCATCCTGATGGGTAACTGGCTGAGACAATTGACCCCGAGTGTCGGCCCTGGCGCGGCGAGAAGGCATCAGTGCAAAATGCACCTGAAAGGGATCGGACTGGCGATGAACAATTTCCGCGATTGGGCCGGTGTCTTCCCCGATTCGCAAACGAAACAAATCGACCACTTCACCCCATCCCCACCACGTAGCTGGCGCGTGGAAATACTCCCTCTTCTTGATCAGTACTTGGTATTTCGCGACTATGATCGCTCGGCTACTTGGGATTCCCCAAAGAACTTGCCGTTGGCCATACAAGGAATGCCAAACTACGTTTGCCCCACGACGCCATTAGCAGAACAACGCGATGCATCCGGCCGTTGGTATTCTGCATATGCACTCTTGATCGGCCCTCACACCGCCTTTCCCGACGGTAAGGGATTAGCACCGAAGGCATTTTCTGACGGGTTGTCCAACACGGCATTAGTCGTCGAAGCCTGCGGGCAACAGATCATCTGGACCGAACCCAAAGACATCGAGATCACAGCCACCAACATTGGCATCAACCTGCCAGGCAGCAAGCCCAATCAATCGTCCGGAATCTGGTCTTCCTATCATCGCGACCAAGCCTTCACACTGTTCGCAGATGGCTCGGTGCGGGCCTTGAATACAGACACCGATCCGCAAGTGCTGCGAGCCATCACGACCTCGAATGGAGGCGAGGAGGTTGGTGAGTTTTAATGGGACAGAACGAATGCTCGACAAGCCGATTCCTCTGGGAATTGACCCGCCAGCCAGCTACAATGACGTTGTCTATCGAAATCGATTTGAGGAGTTTTCAATCCATGAGCATCGCGACGCCACTATCGCCTAACAAGCTGACCGCCGCTGATTTGTCGGCGATGCCCGATGAGAAAGATTACGAACTGATTGACGGTCAAGTGGAGATCAGGAAAGTGGGATACGAGTCTTCACGGATTGCAGCCCGCTTGATCATTTTTTAGGTCTTTACTGCGATAAAATGAGACTCGGCTCAGTACTGGGCTCGGATGCAGGTTATCAGTGCTTTCCACCTGACTCGCAACGAGTCAGAAAGCCCGACGTTTCGTTTATCAGTCTCGACAAGATTCCGCGGGAACATGCAGAGATGGGATACATTCCCATCGCCCCCGATCTTGCGGTGGAAGTCGTTTCTCCGAACGATCTGGCTTTAGAAATCGACAATAAGGTCAGCGAGTATCTCGACGCCGGAGTCCGGCTGGTCTGGGTGATTTACCCCACCACGGGCCAGGTTCTTGTCTATAACTCGGCGGGTGGAAAAATCTTATCTTCACACGATGAACTCTCCGGCGAGGATGTCATTCCCGACTTCCGTCTGAAGATCTCTGAGCTACTCCGCAAGCCGGGTGAGTAACCGTCGTCGTTGTTCGCTCGACGAACACGACCTCTTCGCAGTCGCGGGCCGAAACTCAATAAGTGCCAATCATAAACGGCACAGGCGAGCCCGAGCGACGGTCGCCAAATCATGATTGCTGCGCCCCACTGGCAACGCCGTGAAGGATTCTGGGAGGGTGAGGCTCCTGCCGAACCGCTTGGTCT
>JAZKFE010000487.1:0-3970 GCA_040386595.1 Planctomycetota bacterium
GTACGCACGGTGGTGTGGGAGGGGATCCGCCGTGAGGCGGACCCCTATCCCGATTCTGTAGGATGGGCGCTCCTGCCCGTCTCTTCGTAACAAAAAGCCAATACCGACGGACAGGAATGCCCATCCTACAGAATGATCTCAACGCTCGCCTCTTCAAAAAACATTCTCTTGATTTTGCGCCTTGGCGCCTTTGCGCGAGATAATTTCCTCGTAATTGCCCGATACCGCTTGAAGCCAAACACCATCAAAACCAGCCTTTCTCATTAGTGTCGGGCAAGCACCAGCCAGAATTGGACTCCTCAATTCCAGGGAAATTTGCTCGTAAGTTGTTCCGGTTCAGCGAGAATGGGGGGGATTAGGGGTATTCGGAATCTCCTGGATGGCGATAATTGCTTACAGGATATTGTGCGTCGCGCCTGGCGACCGCCTGCTCCTGCATGATCGACTTTCGCCGATCGGAAACACCTCCACTTGCCTCTCTCCAGCCCTCATTTTGAGATTTAGAGATCTGACTTGCCATGAACGACGAACAGACGCGGATCGTCGATGATTTGGCGGGACTGCTGGCTGGTGAATTACGTTGCGACGCCCTGACCGTTTCCATGTATGCCAGCGATGGTAGCCTCTATCAGATTGCTCCTTTAGGTGTCGTCTATCCCCGCAACCGTGAGGACGTGGAAATCGTCGTCAAGTACTGCGCCGAGATGCATATTCCGGTCATCGGCCGCGGATCGGGATCAGGTATTGCCGGTGAATCCTTAGGCCGCGGATTGGTGGTCGATTTCAGCCGTTACATGCGGCGAACGCTGAGTATTGGCGACGAGACAATTCGGGTGCAGCCCGGCATGGTACTGCAGAAATTGAATTCGGTATTGCGGCCTTTCGAACGCTATTTTCCACCTGATCCCTCGCGGTATGACGTCACGACAGTGGGCAGTATGCTGGCCGTCGACGGCGCGGGATCGCACTCGGTACGAGTTGGTTCCACGCGCGATCACGTGTTGCGACTGGAGATGGTTCTGGCCGATGGGCAATGTGTCGAATTTGGTGATGAACCCCTGTCGCAATTGATTGAGACACTCCCCCCGCGCGGCATGGATTCTGATAGTCGCATCCCCCTGAACCGCGCCATGTCGTTGAAACGATCCATGATCGGCCGCGTAGCGCAGGTCCTGCGGGACAATGCCGATTTGATCAAAGTCCACCAGCCCCCGTTGATCCGGAATCGTTGTGGGTACTATCTCCGCAATCTGCTGGGAGAAACGAATCTCCACCTGCCGCGGATGTTGGTCGGTTCCGAGGGGACGCTGGGATTGTTTACGTCGGCGACATTGCATACTGCACCGTTGCCCGCCCACCGGGCGTTGGTCTTGCTGCTGTTTTCTCAGATGGAAACCGCGACCAAGGCCGTCCAGGAAATCATTCATTGCGAACCCAGTGCGTGCGACTTGCTCGACCGCCGGGTGCTGAGTCTGGGCCGAGAAGCCGACCCCCGATTCGCTCATATTATTTCGCCCGTGGCCGAAGCGGCGTTGATGGTCGAACAAGTCGGCTTCACCGAAGAGCAAAGTCGCGATCGCATTCGCCAGGTGCTGTTGTCGTTGAAGCATTTGAGCCCGGCGCCGGTGGTGGCCCACGTGGCCTACACGTATGACGAAGTCGAATTTCTGTGGTCTCTGCCGCACCGTGTCGTGCCGCTGCTGAGCAGTCTGCAGGGGGCCACGCGGCCGTTGCCATTTGTCGAAGACATCGCTGTCCCTCCGGCCGCGCTGCAAGAGTTTTTAGTCGCCGCTCAGAACATCTTAAAGCGGCATCATGTCACGGCGTCCCTGTATTCCCATGCGGCTGCTGGGCAGATTCATCTCCGTCCCTTCCTCCCCTCGCCAACCGCGGCGGATGCCGGGCGACTGGAAGAGATTGCCCGCGATCTGTATCAAGCGGTCTACGCCGTCGGGGGCACGATTTCCGGCGAACATGCCGCAGGACTCTCCCGCAGCTCGTTCATCGCCGATCAGTATGGGCCCTTGTACCGCGTGTTCCGCGAGATCAAGAACATCTTTGATCCGCACAACGTGATGAACCCCGGAAAGATCATCACCGATGATCCGCATCTGACCGGCAAGAATTTGCGACCTGAAAACGTGGCCGTGCCGAGCATCGTCGATCTCCAATTGAAGTGGCAGCCCAACGAACTGGCCTTAGCGGCCGCTCGCTGCAACGGGTGCGGAGCCTGTCGTACGCAGGACGCCGAATTACGCATGTGTCCCATTTTTCGACTCGATCCGGTGGAAGAAGCGGCACCGCGGGCTAAAGCCAATCTGATGCGGAACTATGCTCTGGGCAAAGTCCGTGAGGACGACCTGACTTCGCCCGATATGAAACGCATCACGAACTTGTGTTTCAACTGTAAGCAATGTGAATTGGAATGCCCGTCGAGCGTCAACATTCCCCAGATGATGATCGAGGCCAAAGCCGCTTACGTGGCCGCTCATGGACTCAGTCGTGCCGAATGGTTGCTGTCACGCGTCCATTCATTCGGGGGCATTGCGGGTCTGGCTCCGCGGTTGTCGAACTGGCTCTTAGGGAATCCGGTGGCTCGCTGGACGCTGGAAAAAGTCGGCGGCATTGCGAGACAGCGCAAACTCCCACGCATCGCCGCCCGCTCGTTCTTGAAATACGCCCGCAGACAACTCTTGACGCGTCCCGTACGGTGGAACGAGCAACAGGCGGTCGTCTATTTCGTCGATCACTATGCGAACTGGCACGATCCGCAACTGGGGCAGGCCCTGGTCGCCGTGTTGCGGCACCATGGAATTTCCGTCTATGTCCCTCCTGGCCAAGTGGCTTCCGGAATGGCGATGATCTCCGCAGGAGACTTGGACTCGGCGAGAAAACTCGCGGCGAAAAACATCAAAACGCTCGCGGAATTTGCCCGTGAGGGAATCCCGATTATCTGTACCGAGCCCACCGCAGCCCTCTGTCTGCGGCAGGAATACCCGGCGCTCATGGATCATCCCGACGTCGAGGTCATCGCGGACAACACGATCGAAATTGGTGCCTATCTGCTGAACTTGCATTTGGCAGGAAAGTTAAGAACCGATTTTCGGCCGTTGAATCTGGAGGTCGCCTATCACACGCCGTGTCATTTGCGAGCTCTCGAACAAGGCACGCCGTTGTTAGAACTACTCCGTTTGATTCCTGAAATGCAGGTCCATACCATCGATAAAGGGTGCTCGGGGATGGCTGGCAGCTACGGCTTAGCCGCCGAAAACTTCCGTAATTCCCTGAAGATTGGCTGGGGCCTGATCTCACATCTCCGGCAATCCAAGGTGCAGGCCGGAGTCACCGAATGCAGCAGTTGCAAGCTGCAAATGGAGCAGGGCACAACCATCCCCACGATCCATCCGCTGCAACTATTGGCACTAGCCTACGGATTAATGCCAGAACTCAAAGACCGCCTCCAACCAAATAAACGAGCCCTGTTGGTGTCCTAGCCCAGTTCCAGGGGAGATATCACTTTCAGTCCTCAAAAAAGAACTCTAAAGCAACTCCCAAAAACTCTCTCACTCGCCTCAACCTGGTTGCTGCATTATGAAGCTGGCCGTGAAACTATTTGCCCGAGCCAAAGACCTCGCCGGTTCCGGACTAGTCACCATTGAACTACCAGAACCAGCCACGGTGGGAACCGTTCGAGCCGCCCTGACCAGCACCTATCCAGCCCTGGCCCCGATCGCCTCCAGTCTACTCATCGCAGTCGGCACCGACTACGCCAACGACCAGCAACCCATAACAGCGGCCTCAGACATCGCCTGCTTCCCCCCCGTCAGCGGCGGGTAGGGTTCCTATTGTTGAGTGCTTCCAAGCTCGATATGGCCTGGTAGGCGATTGTCCGCAACAATGATGTAGCTCAGGCCTGTAGTGGTCCGTCTATCGATCAATGTCAGGCTTGTGTATTCTGGACTTCCCGAGG
>JAZKFE010000488.1:0-2593 GCA_040386595.1 Planctomycetota bacterium
AACCTAAAGGTTTCGCCTGAAGGCGAGGGTTTTAGACCCATCGTGGCGACAATAACACTGACGATGGCCAGTGTCATGTCACAGAGTTCGAATTACTACCCTCTGCGGCCGTACCAGTTGGCGCCAAACACAACGTCTCTGAAGAAACGCATCGAAAACTTGTTGGCCCGTTAATACAACTTCGCTATCTGCAACGCATTGTATTGCCTGACGTCTCGAAGTCCAATTTGTCACGACTGCGTGGGGAGTTACCCGACTGCGCACGATTCTCGCAACTTTCCGATGCCAGGCCATATTCGGCGAAAGTTGTACTCACAACCAGCGCACACGATCAGTAACATAGCCTAACGCCCCGATTCAACCCGAGATCTTGCCGCGGGCGGGTTTGGTGTGTCATCATTCTCACTCGCGCGGCACACCACGGGTGAACCCGGGCGTTAGGCTTAAAGATCGGAGCGGCTGATGAACGTCGGATTGTTAATGCGGCAAAAAGTCCGACTGGTCGCAATCGGAGCGACCGTTACTGCGGCTTCGCTTCTGCTGTTTTGCCTGTACAGCCACGCGATTCATAATTCTGAATCGCCTGGGCCGGTCGAACAGTGGATCAAGATCGGATGCGAGCTGCGCCGTCTTCAACAGGAAACGGACGGCGGGGTCCACACACATGAAGAATACAAAATAGAGCGGCAACGACTCGTGCAGGAAGAAAATCGCATTACGTATCACAACGATTTTCCTGGAGATCTGGCGGAGTTAGAAAGTTACAAACAGGCACGGGGCGACTCGCCCCCCTGGATCTTCGCGGTTTGGATGGCCATCGCCGCTGCGATCGCCACAGCCATCGCCGCCGCAGGTTGGCTGGAGGGCGCTGCGTTCGCGGCGCCAGATGTCATCAGCGTCGCCGAAGATGTGTCGTGATTTGTGCCACGTACTGGCCCCGCCAATCACCGTTCGCGATATTGGCGATGCAAGTCGGGAAGAGATCCAAGGGGACCGGTCCAACGAACAACACGCCATCGGGCAAATTGTGCCTCAAGCGGTTCCACCCTACGTGTGCCGTGGTGAGGGTTTGGAATATCATCAACGGTCACTCGCGCGGCACATGCAGATAAACCTGAGTGTTAGATAGTCGAGTTCCACTGATGGCATTGCTTGCTGTGAACGCTGACGGTAGCTACGAAACCAAATGTGCAATTTGCGATCGGCCGTTATCCGATCCTATTTTTGCGACCACAGCCTTTATCAGTGATCCGACCGATCGATTGTGGCCATACTCAGATGCAGGTATGCATTGGGAATGTTACGCGAAGTGGAAATATCAGAAGCGTTTTGCAGCGCTCTATTTCGACTCTGTTCAACAATGGATATCCACGAATCCTTACTGGGGCATCGTGGCTCAGACCGATGCATTCATTCTTTCTGCAAATCCGAATCTGAATGAACCGACGGCCGACATAGATCTTCGGGCAATTGGACCAGGATTTCGAGTCCCGATACTCGAGTGGACCGACTGGATCAATGGTGGTTGGGATGCAAGATGCGTGCATGACCTCCAGCGAACTGCGATGCTCGATATCGAAGCACGCGTACGGAAGATCGTTTCGAATTCGGAGACATTACTTCGGCTGTCACATCGAGCTTTAGAAGGTAAATCCTAACAAGCAGTGCCACGACCTCACTTTTACGACATTCAAACTGGTGCCAGTCCGCCGAAAAACACTGGCACAGCCAGTGGCACACAAACTTTTTGCGGTGACACAGGACTAGCCGTTTCACAAGCTGTTTCGTCCGACATTGTGCCGCGAATCGATTTGGGGTGTAATCATCGGTCATTCGCGCGGCACATGCGGGTTATCCCGGGCATTCAGCACAAGATGGTGACCAATGGCTGACATCCGATTTCAGTTTATCCTTAACGGGCAACCACTCTGTGTTGCAGGAGCCGAAGGATTCGGTGTCTTCTCGTCTTGCATCAGTTGGGTTCGACGAGACGGCGATCGGTATGAAGCAGAAAAAATCAAATGGGCAACCAAAGAAGAATGGTCGCGAGAATCGCTTGGCGTCACGGCAGGAACGCGAGATACCAAGCATCCTGACCATGCTTCATGGTTCGACCGCGAGCTTACCGTTGGAGATGAACTGACAATTCGCATACTGGGCCCCGGTGACTGCGACTCCCCGAATTCCAATCGACAAAACGATGACGAAGGCGATTAGTTTACGGGTGTGCGTTGCGGTATGCGTAAGCCCAACAAGCAGCCGTTCAACCTGGCATATGCCGCGGAGGGCATTTGGATAAAGTCAATTCCGCCTGCGACACACCGCGGGTGAACCCGGGCGTTAGACAGACAACACACACAGAAGGGACCTTGTGGCCAAGAAATTCAAACCACCTGCCATCGAGCTGCTCTCATCAGTTGACGCTGCCAACTGTGAGTACTCGTCTACACTCGCTGAAGTGATCGGTGTCGTTTCGCTTTCCAGTCAAGGCGGCTGGCCGAAGTGCGATGACTATGACGTACATTGCTTTGAATTCGCCGCCTGGCGTCATGCTGGTCAACCTATTGTGAATCATGCACTCACAATTCTCCGG
>JAZKFE010000488.1:2603-3726 GCA_040386595.1 Planctomycetota bacterium
GAGTCGTTCAGCGACTTCGAAATGGGAACTGTTCATCGAATTCAAGTTTTATTGTCCGAGGATCTAACTCGCGCAATATTTGCGAAAAGCATCGACTCCCCTGTGGATCCTGAACTCGAAGCCATCGCCGTACAACTTAAACAGCCTGTTATTGTCCACACAGAGCGTTTTGGGCCTCTGATCCTGGATCGACGGATCAACTGGTTTGAAGGCTCCGTAAACTGGAACGGCCAAATTGTTTCGCTTCATATTGAACCTGATGAAAATCTGGACCTGACGAATCAGCTTCAGACTGCGGAAACGCTCTTCGCAAATTCGCTGGTGTGGGGTGCGAATGTCAAAAAGTTTGCTGTTCAGGAGAAACTCGAGTTGGCCAAGGACTGGCAAGAAGAGGAGATTACCGAAGAAGACTTTCTTGCGCGAATGACGTTGGAAACAATTTCCATCAAGCCAGAAGGAGAATTTGAATTCTGGCACGACGACGGCGACCTCTTCTGGGGGCACTCAATACAGATCTGGGGATCGTTAAAAGAAGGCCTCACGGGATCTGATATTCCTGGGTGACCACTCGTGTTGACGCATCAATCGACGAATCTTCCAATAAGCGGTTCAATCCGGCGTGTGCCACGGATCGGGCTGGTATCAGATGTCATCTGTGGGTACACGCGCGTTAGGCGAATGCAGTGAGGCTTCTGTTCCAATTTGCGGGCGTATTGCTTGGTGGACTTCTCGGTCTCGCAAGAGCGGCATTGCTCATCTTGTCGCTTTGGCTTGCCGACCAAGAATACTTCGACATTCTGAATTCCGGCGTGTTTCTTCAGACATTCATTGTTAACGGCCACGTAGTGCCGATGTCGGTTGTCATTCTTGGATGCGGCAGTGCGGGATCGGGGCTATTGGCCCTGTCGGTTCTTGCAATCCGTTACGGTATTGCATCGGACGCGCACCACAACTCCGTTAAGCGAGTCTAGTGCGGTGTCACAACATCATCTCGGAACTAGGTGTCACAGCATTAACGGCTGAACAAGCTGTTTCATCCGACATTGTCCCGCGAATCGATTTGGGGTGTAATCATCGATCACTCGTGCGGCACACGCGGGTTATCGAGAATTAACTTTAAGTG
>JAZKFE010000489.1:0-16035 GCA_040386595.1 Planctomycetota bacterium
CCTAAAGGTTTCGCCTGAAGGCGAGGGTTTTAGACCCATCGTGGAGACAATAAAAAAGGGACGCCGCTCTTTGATCGATGAGCTGCGTCCCACGTTCCTTTTCCCTTCTGTGGCGTCTGCAGTCATTTGACTTGCAAGGAGAGCCGATCGCGAACAGAGTTAGATCTGATGCTCGTGGCCTTCATCTTCCTCGTCAGGGGCGAATTGCCACTCAGGAAATGGATCATCCCCGCGCGACCAGATTTCCTGCCCCGCTTGCCATTCCTCGTCAGTTAGCAGGCAGGCATCCAGCTGGGCCGTTAGTTGTTCGGCATCCAGGTCGACTGCGATGAAAACAAGTTCCTGCCGACGATCGCCCACTTCGGGCATCCATTGAGATTCAAGTTCGGCTCGCAATTCCGGGTCATTCGGCCAGTCATCTTGAGGGGTTTCGTACCACCACTGGCCCCCCACCTCCAGCTCGCAGCAACCGCCGGCCTGCGACCACACGCCGGCGTATTCCGGCCGCGCAGCCAGCCATAAATAGCCTTTAGAACGGATGACAGAATCCATCACATCCGACTCCATCAGCGAGAACAACCTCGCAGAATGGTAGGGACGTCGTGCCCGGTAAACATAGCCAACGTTTCCACGTTGAAACAGCCGATGCCAATTGTTTATTGTGCTCACCGCCCATCGAGGTTCTAGTCCAAGTCTACCAGGTAGCTCATTTTGCGGATTCGCAACCCAAAGGCTTCATTAATCGAAGTCTGTCGGACCGACACGGCCAGGCAATATGAACACCCCGACCAAAGAGCGATTTCCGTATGATGGCCACGGTTTATCAACGGGAACCACCTGACTCCTGAAATAGAGTTCCATCCATCAATATCATACGTTCACTGAAGTCACATAACCCAAGTTGGTCGACCACTACGCCTGATATTCAAAGCGAGCATTTACGAGAGGTCTGCTCAATACATTTCACACACGATCTCGTAACCACAGTTACGTTGCAGTGATTGCTGCGGCTTCAAGAAGCTCGGCGACTTGAAGCTTGAGAAAATCATGAACTTGATACGGGAGTATTAGGCCAAATAAGACATCGACTCGCAGCAAGACGATGATCCCCTCTCGATTGGGCATCATCTTCATGATTAAGGGTTCCGTCCCCTATTCTCCTACACCATCGGGCTCAACATACCGATACAGGAAACGCTCAACTGCTTCCAAAGTGATCCGCAACATCTGCCCGTCAGTGATACAGTCGTTGATTCGCTCGACAAATCACTCACCTTGCTGCTCGAAGCAGCTCTTCGAACAGGCCGTGGCGCTCGCAAACCAACTCGCGTCCCTACTTCGGTCTACAGATTCGTCTGCACCGCGTGGAGCCGGTTCGGCCGGAAGTCCGCAAGTCGTTACAATGAGGTCGACAGCACGTCAGCAGTCGCGCCGGCGTTTGGCGAGACGGGGAAGCTTTTGGCTTCGATAATTGTGCGAGCTTTATCCCAACGAGGTGGCACCGTGATGGATGCGGATCGGACGCTGGCAGATCAACTCCTGGCCTCAGCCGCGGCGCTAGGACAGCGTGCGTCCGAGGGAGAGAGCCCCATCCAGTTGTTCTTGGCGGCGGCGCAGGACGTCACGTCGCGACTTCAGGTCGACGTCTGCAGCATCTGGGAGTTACTTCCGGAAAACTCCTTGATCTTGCGTGCCGTCGTCGGCGCTGGCGAGGGGATGATCACCGCAGATGCCGAACCACTCACCGATTCGCCGCTGGGGCGAGCAGTCGTTTCGCGCGGGCCTGTCATCGTGCCTGACCTGCGGCTTGATTTGCACTTCTCGGAGTCTTCGTTTCTCTCGCAACAGCAGCTGGTGGGCAGCCTAATTGTCCCGATTTTTGGGCCTCAGTGCGTTGCCGGTGCCATCGGCGCACACACCCGTGTGCCCCGTGATTTCGGCTCCGCCGAATTGCACTTTCTCCAGATCATCGCTCATGCGATCTCGGTTCCGTTGGTCGGCAGCGATAAGGAATCCGAACAACGTCAAAAACAACTGTTGCGATCCGAACAAATGATGGCGCTGGGGCAGGTTGCCGCCGGTGTCGCCCATGAGCTGCGGAATCCCCTGACGGCAATTAAAGGTCTCATCCAGGTGAATCGTAAAGAGCTGGAGGATCGCAAAGTGCCCTCCGAGGACCTGCGAATTATCGAACATGAGATTCGCCGCATGGAACGCAGTTTGCAAAACTTTCTCGACTTTGCCCGGCCGCCGGTGCCGAAACGCCGGCGGCTGTCTCTGATGCCGGTCATCGAGCGTGTCATCTCGCTGATTCAAGGACGGGCACGGAAGCAGCAGGTGTCATTCGAGATCCCGCAACTCTCCGCCGCGCTCTGGGTGGAGGCGGATCAGGATCTGATTCAACAGTTGCTGCTGAACCTCGTTCTAAACGCCCTGGATGCGATGCCTCAAGGAGGCATCATTCAGATCGACGTCCAACCCGATTCGGCTGGTCAAGTCCTGGTCAGAGTCCGCGATACCGGCCCCGGCATTGCGCCTCACATTCTGCCCGCCATTTTCGAGAGGTTCGTCAGCAGCAAGGAAACTGGCGTCGGGTTAGGATTGCCAGTCTCCCGAAGAATTGCCCAGGAACATGGCGGGGACTTAATTGTCGAGAACCTGCCCCAGGGGGGCGCGTCATTTACATTCCGACTTCCCGCCGCGACCATACAATCGTAGTCGACGCGAACTTAGTGGATTTCATCTCGTTCGAGAACATGTTATGCCGGTACTGCTGATCGTCGACGACGAACCTTCAATTCTGCATTTCTTCCGCCGGGCGTTTGACGCGCCGTCGATGACGGTCGTGACGGCGGCCTCGGCGGCCGAAGGCATCGCGTTGGCGTCGCAAATACATCCGGACGTGATCATCCTGGATATCAATCTGGGGGATGACTCGGGGTTGAACGCCTTTCGCCGGATTCGCGAACAGGATCCCAAGGCCCTGGTTATCTTCGTCACCGGCCATGGGACGACGGCGACAGCGATCGAAGCGATGCGTCTCGGCGCCTTCGATTATTTGCTCAAGCCCCTCGAAATCGATCATGTCACGGAACTGGTTCATCGAGCCTGCGAGATCAGCCGGCTAATGCGGGTTCCGGCCGTCATTGCGCCGTCCCCCGACGCCGGGGATGCCTCCGACATCCTGATCGGCAAATGTCCGGCAATGCAAGATGTGTATAAACTGATCGGTCGCGTCGCGCCACAGGAGATGACAGCGCTAATCCTGGGAGAAAGCGGAACGGGCAAAGAGCTCGTGGCGCGAGCCATCTACCACTACAGTCAGCGCGCCCGGGGGCCGTTTCTCGCCATCAACTGCGCCGCAATTCCCGAATCGCTGCTGGAGAGTGAACTATTTGGGCACGAACGAGGTGCGTTCTCGGGGGCCGACCGGCAACGCATCGGGAAATTCGAGCAGTGCCGGGGAGGGACGCTGTTTCTCGACGAAATTGGCGACATGACCCCGCTCACGCAAGCCAAGATTCTCCGCGTGCTGCAGGGACAGTCCTTCGAACGTGTCGGCGGGAACGAGCCAATTCAGACCGACGTCCGGCTAATCGCCGCCACCAATCGTGATCTCGAAACAATGGTGGCTGATGGACGTTTTCGAGGTGACCTGTACTACCGGCTGAATGTGTGCCCCATCCTCCTCCCGCCGCTGCGCGAACGAGGAGAGGACTTGGCGTTGCTGGCGGAACATTTCGTGCAGCGGTTCAATCGGGAGTTGGGAAGGTCGATTCATACCATCGCGCCTCAGACTCTCGAAATCCTGAAGGCGTACCGCTGGCCCGGCAACGTCCGCCAATTGCAGAGCGTCCTGAAACAGGCGTTGCTCGCGGCGGCTGGTACGACATTAATTCCGGAGTTTCTTCCAGCGGTCATACAGGGCAGGGAAGCGCGAGGGAATGTCGATGATCTGGCCGGCCTGACGCGTTTCATTCAGCAGAGTCTTCGCGTCGGTGCCGGTGATCTTTATGCCGAGTACCAGACATTAACGGAGCGGCATCTTTTTTCCCAGGTGATCGAACATGCCCGAGGCAACCTCTCGCAAGCAGCGCGACTGCTGGGCATCGCTCGGGCAACCTTGCGCACCAAGCTACACTCATTGGGAATTGCCCCTTCGGGCGAAGCCCGGGGCGACGACACCGATCATGATTCTCCCTGATCTCGTCATGTGTAGAAACGTCTGACAAAACCACGACGACAGACCGTATGAGATTGTTCTCGTCCGTATGCTGAATGCCTCTGTGATGCCGACTCCATCCCGAGTGGAGCCACCGTGGAGACACGGAGTTCACTGAGAGGGACAGTCGGAAATGCCAATGCCGACGGGCAGGGATGCCCATCCGACGGATCTTTGATGTCGAGCGACCGCGATGATTGGCACAATTCCGCCGGTACTGGCAGAAAACTGCCGGTCGCAAAGGGTTAGATCTCAAGTCGTCTGACCGCGCCGCGGGAATTGAACGCGATTTCGTCGATTTTTTGCCATTTTCGCCGCATTTTCTCGCCGAGAAGCAGGCGTGCCCCCTAATGAGCGGCGACTCGCGTCAAAAGGAACGGGACTTGCGTAAGTCAGATTCGTTGCCACACACGGCAGTTCAGGTCCTGTACTTGAAGACGGATCAGTAATGACTACCTCGAATACATCATCGGCGAACACAAAGCAGGGAGCGATTGACGGAGTCATTCGAAAAGTTGACGCCATGAATCGCGACATGACCGTTCTGGCCGGAGGCAGCCAAGAGCTGGTCGACGTGCCGTCGGGCTGCTCGATTGTGCTGAACGGTGAGACCGTTAAGTTGCGGCTCCTGCAGCCAGGCGATCGCGTTCGCGTCATCTACTTTGATCAGAACAACGTTCGCACGGCACAGTACATCGAAGCCGGCATTGACCGATCTCTGAATACGAAACCTTGATACTCACTGATATTTGGAAAGGATGATCATGAATCGGCTTTTGAGTGCCCGCAAGATGCAGCGGCTTGTTCGTTTCGCGCGTGTGGCGGAAGACATCATGACGCCGAATCCAGTGTCCATCGACCATACCGCAAAAGTTCGACAGGCGGCGGTCGTCTTATCGGAGCAGGCGATCAGCGCCGTACCTGTCATCAACGAAGCGGGCCGACCGGTTGGTGTCGTCAGCCGGGCGGACATTGTACGTGTCGTGGGAGGAGAGTTGGGCACTGCTCGCTGCGCACTGTCGTGTGAGTCTTGCGACAATTCGACGATCATGCCCCAAGGTATTCGTCCGGATCAACTCGATCCCAGAATTTGCGATTGTCCCACTGTTGGCGACACAATGACGCCGGAAGTCTTCTCCATCGGGACCGACGCCACCGTCCTGCAAATCGTCGAGAAGCTGTTGAGTGAGAACGTCAATCGACTGTTCGTCATCGACAACGAAGGCACCCTGGTCGGAGTCATCACCGCACTCGACGTGATTCGTAGTCTCAGCCGTTGCACGTCAGCCGCCTAACAGAATTGGCGGGGGTTCAGACTGCGATGATGCCTTCTGCAACAGAAGGGGCATCTCCCACAGGCACCGCCCTGAGGGCAAACAAGGATTTTCAATTCATGTCAAAAACATATGAAACAACCACCCTGTTAACGCTGTCACCAGTCTTGGAGCACACCGCTGCCCAAGAAACGCAACGATCCTGGTGGCCAGAACATCAAGGCCTCTCGTCCGACGAAGTCGATCGTATCGCAGTGCGCGTCATGGGGCAGCTCGCAGGACAGCTGCGGAGACTTCGAATCGTGGTTCGACACGACGGCATCGTGCTCCACGGGTACGTTCGTTCGTACTACGCCAAACAACTCGTCCAAGAGGCAGTGCGGAAGATAACGGATGTGCCCATTGCCGAAAACGCCGTCGAAGTCGTGTGACTGACCTGATTTAGTCACCCGCATTAACAGCCCACTAGAGAACGATCGAATCGGAAAGGAATGTCATGCGTAACCTTCAACGCATCCTCATCACGCAAGCCGACAAAGCCCGCTTGCAGGTCGCCATTGGCCGCGCCCTGCTGCAACGCAGCGAATCACGATCTCGTATCGACGATCTGCAGCGTGAGCTAGATCGCGCGGAAGTTGTCGATCCCACATTGATGCCCAGCGGGCTCGTCGCGATGAACTCGACCGTTCGCCTGCGCGACCTCGATTCGGATGAAATCGAAACGTACACGCTGGTTTTTCCACAGGAAGCCGATATCGAGCGCAATCGTATTTCCGTACTGGCGCCGGTCGGTACGGCCATCATCGGCTATCAGGTGGGCGATGTGGTGACCTGGTCTGTCCCGCGTGGCCGCGTGCAATTGCGGATCGAGGACGTGACCGCGGCGAGTCCGCTCCCTGACGAGCAGACAATGGGCGCGCTGCTTTGCCAGAGCTGAGAGCCGGCGCTCTTATGGCCTCGCACAGTCGAATTCATTAGTGATCATGTGACATATTGCAACTGCCGCAAAACTGAGAAGGAGTACTCCATGTCGAATTCGCTTCACCCACTTCTGGGGCTCCCGATCATCGGATCCAATGCGAGCAGTCAGGTTGAAGTCACGGACAACGTCTCGCAGCGTCCGCTACCTCGTCGGCCCGTCGCCATTCCTTCTATGAACGCCGCTTTCATGATGCGGACGGGAGGAACCGACGTGATTCAATACGGCAAGCTGCCGCGCCCCGTACCCGCACCGGGACAGGTTCTGATCAAGGTGGGCGCCGCAGCCGTCAATCCGATCGACATCGAGATTCGATCGGGCAGTCTCGCAATGCCGTTGCGTTTTCCTTACGTCATTGGCAGCGATGTGGCGGGAACGGTGGTGATGCGCGGAATCGGCGTGCGACAATTTGCCGAAGGAGATCGCGTCTGGGGATCGAATCAGGGATTGTTCGGGCGACAGGGCACGTTCGCCGAATATGTCGCGGTCGATGAGAGGTGGCTATATCCCACACCTCGGCAACAGTCGGACGCCGAAGCCGCGGCGGGGGCGATGACCGGTATCGCCGCCGGGCTCGGCTTGTTTAACGCCGCACATCTGCGTTCGAGCGAGATCGTGTTCGTCCACGGTGGCGCAGGTGGGATCGGCTCGTCTGTCCTGCAACAGGCGAAAGCCGCCGGTGCACGTGTCATCACGACCGCTGGTAATTCGGAGAATCAGGCCTACTGCCGCGAACTGCAGGCGGATCTCGTGCTCGACTATCGGTCCCCGAAAATCTACGACCAGATTCGCGAGTTCGCCGAACCATTCGGAGGAATTGACGTCTGGGTCGAAACGCAACGCGAACCAGAACTGCACCGGACCATTGGGTTGATGGCACTCGGTGGCCGGATTGTTTCGCTGGCGGGTCATGGGGCGAATGTCGAGGTCCCCTTGAATGAACTCCAATCGGCGAACATTTCCCTCCTAGGTGTTTCGATGCGCACGACACTTCCAGACGTGCAACGAAAGTGTGCGATGGCGCTCAATGCAGGCTACATGCAAGGACGTTGGCGTCCACGGGTGGGGATGACGTTATCACTCTCGCAAGCAGCGGCAGCGCAGCAGATGCAAGAGACGAATGTTCGCACACCGGGAAGCACCGTATCAGGAAAGATCATCGTCGTCCCCAACTCATAATCATTCGGCGGCCGGAACCCGCCGCAACTTCGGCACGAGGCTGCCTGATGGAGGCTTCAATTATGAATTGCAAATCCAGAATCCACCGCTTTCTGGGCCATGACGCGCCACACGTATCGCGACGAACGCCCGCGTCCGGCTTCAAAACATTGTTAGTCCCGCTGGATGGCTCATCGCGTGCGGAACATGCACTTCCTCATGCACTCGCCATTGCCCGACGTAGCGGGGCCTCGATTCGACTGGCCCTCGTGCATGCACCGTTAGCCTCGACGGACAACTCTTTTCCTATCTATACGAAGGAGTTCTCGGATTGGGACCAACAGCAGGTACGACAAAAGCAATTGTATCTTAATGACGTCGCACGTCGCATCGGGCTGCGGGACTCCGTCAAGGTGACAACGTATCTTTCGGAAAGCCAGCGGACAGTGGAACAGCTTTGTGCCGCGGCCCAAGGTATCGACCTTGTTATCATGGCCACGCACGGGTGGGGGCGATGGGGAAGACTCTGGCATGGCAGCACGGCAGGGGGATTGCTGCGCAGGCTCTCCTGCCCGCTGCTACTCGTGCGGGGCTACCAGTCGCCCGTTGATTTGACCGGTGATCCGATCGTACGCCAGGTACTGGTTCCGCTCGATGGATCGAAGTTTGCTGAGCAGATCCTGACGCCTGCGGCAGCGATTGGCCAGGTGAGCGATGCTAGTGTTACGCTCTTGCACGTCGAGAATTCGGGGCAAACAAACTCCAATTTGTCGACGGGCGAGGTGTGGAACTACCTGCGGCACACGGCGAAATCCTTGAATTTCCGCCTGCCGACCATCTCCACTCGGATTCTACAAACCGACGCGAGGACGGCGCAGGCGGTACTGTCATTTGCCGCCCAACACGAATTCGATCTCGTTGCGGTCACCACTCATGCCCGTGGCGGCTGGGCACAGTTTAGCCGCGATAGTATTGCTGATGCAGCCCTGCAACGGAACGGAATGGCGGTGCTGATATTGCGCCCGAACGACATACTTAAAGCAGGAGTCCTAGTATGACGATCCTCAATCGAAACTCGATGGTCAATTCTTATCGTCGGATCTTGCACCCCACCGACCTTACAGAAAGAGATGCCTTCCCCTTTCAGATGGCCCGCGCGCTCGCGCGGGGCCTGAACGCAGAACTGATTGTCGTACACGCCGCGCCGGTGAAAGACCTGAATCAGGTGCCCGGATATCGGGAGCGGATCGAACACCAACTGAACTTAATCCGTCTCTCGGAGCCGGAACTGAAGATCACCACTCATTTACTCAGCGGTGATCCAGCGTCGCAGATTGTGGGCTGGGCCGAGGAAACGCTGTGTGACGCAATCGTGATGCGGAGCAGCCAGAAAAGTTGGCTTGTGGGGCGACTCACCGACAATGTCTCGCAACGAGTCAAAAAGTTAGTTCACTGCCCGGTCATTGCGATTCAAGGACGCCCCGTGCAGTGGCTCTTGAATGAACAGCGAGAGGACGAAATGAGAAGCGTCATCGAACTGGCCAGCAGGACGGCCTTGATGGTCTCCTGAAAATTAACTCCCCTCGCCCTGATACTTCAGGGCGAGGGGGAAGAGGAATTTTAGAAGATCAACCTCGCACAAACATTCTGTGAAACCGCTCTATCGCAGAAGCAGATCGGCCAGTACGAGTGCGAACAAGAACCCACACAGGTCATTGACCGCGGACAGGACTGGGCCGGAAGCAAGTGCCGGATCGAGCCTCCAGCGTTTCAGCAGAAGCGGAACAATTCCTCCCAGGCACGCGGCCACGAGCATGTTCAAAGCGATCGCAGTCCCCACCACGAAGCTCAATAGAAAACTCCGTTGCCAGGCAAAGCAGAGCGTCGCCACTGTCAGACCGAGAAACAAACCATTCGTCACGCCGACAGACGCTTCCTTCAGGACTACCCACAGGAATTCCTGTGACTGGACGAGTCCCAGGGACAGCTCGCGAATACTCACGGCGAGTGCCTGATTTCCTGAATTGCCACCCATTCCGGAGATGACCGGCAAGAAAACGGCTAAGGCGATGGCTGTCGCCAGAGTCTCTTGATACCAGCCGATCACGCTCGCCGCAACCAGGCTCAGCAATAGGCTCACCGCCAGCCACGGAGCCCGCCGCATGACACGGCTGGCCCAAGTCATGCTCCGCGACTCCTCCCCCCCTAAGACGCCGCTCATCAATAGCATTCGTCGATCGGCCCGGTCAGAGGTCGCTTCGTCGATGTCGGCCCTCAACACAATACCCAACAGCCGGTCGTCGGCATCGACAACCGGTACACCAAAGAAGGAATTTCGGTCAAAGAATCGCAACAACTCATCCATCGTGGCGTCGGACCGGACGTGTTTGGGCTCCTGCGTCATCGCTTGGCGCACAGATTCGTGATGTCCGAGCAACAGTAGGTCGCGCAGCCGCAGTACGCCGATCAGTCGTTCGGCGTCGTCCTTGATATAAGCGTACTGCACCTGCATCCGCGAGTATGCGGCGAAGTGCAATCGCAGATTATCGATCACGTCCCCGACAGTGACTCTTTCGGAATAGGCGAGGAACTCAGCGACCATCAGACCGCCGGCAGTGTCTGGGGGATACTGACTGAGCCGTAGCGTGCGCTGAGCGGTCTCTGCCGACAACGCTGGCAGAATTGCCGCTGCGTCGTCGCCCAGTTCGGTAAGCAAATCGGCTTGCACGTTGCTGGGAAAAAGCTCGATCAAAGCTGCTGCCCGCTCCACGGAAAGGACTAAGAGCAACTGCGCCGCCTGAGAAAGCGTCAACTCCTTAAGCACTTGCGCAGCGTCTTCCAAAGGCAACTGCATCAACAGCTGTCGCTGTTCGGCCTGGTTCAATCGACTCACGAGCCGTGCGCTTTCGCCTGGTGGCAATCCGCGCAACAGAGAACACAGGTTGGCCAGATCACCGGCAGCAAGCAAGTCGAGCAGGGTCACCGAAGTCGATTTCAAGTGCGGCATGTGGCATTCCTTCTAGCGTCGTCGAACACGTCGCTCTCAAGAGGTTTGCGAGATGAAATGATCCGTAGGGATCCCAAACAGTCGAGGTTCGTCCGGCGTGGGCCATAGCCGGATGGCGGCCCGTCGGATGTCATATCCGCCGGGGATCTCCGGGATATTCAAGCCGTGTGGACAAATCTTGCCCTGGTATAAAGTCGCCATGGAGCAGGGCAGTGTAGACGGGCATCTCAATCCGAAGATCGGTTCGAGGTGTATGTGACAAGAGGCTCCAGGGGAGGCCTTCCGTCGACCAACACAGACGACCGCAGCAATCCCCATTGGTGGACAGCCGAAGTGGCAAGATCTTGGGTGACGACACGATTGACGATTTGCGTGACTTCCTGTGGCGACAAAGCACTGCCTTGCAGCCGAGGGCTGCCACCGACAAGATTGCCCCCACCCCACGTGCCTCGCTGGGGATCCTCGGCTGCATTCAATTCGTGCAGGATGTTCGGCACGTCGAAGGGAACGAACGGTGAGACTCGGCCGATCGAATACGACCACGCATCGTCCGTGAGAGGCCGCACCGAAACATAGGCACGAATGCCATCCGCAATCATTCCGGCTCGCGATTGGGAACCAATTTCGCGCACCAATGCCCAGCTGGGGCCTCCACCGATTCGTTCGTAACGCGTATCGCGTGACAATGCCTGACCTGTGTTTGCCAGATGATCGTGAATACGTTGCCCCACCGCATCGATCACCAACCGTTGCAAGTCCGCACTCGGTTGATCAAGCACACCCTGCAACCGGGCCTGGCGATACGGCTCGAAGACCCACGCAATTTCGCTCGTTAAGCGGGCATCCATCGGATGGAGACAGGCTCCTGCGGTCGTGTCGAGCAAATCGACGGCGCGGACGAGACGATCCAGTCGTGGGTGCGACGGCGAACAGACCAGACGCGGATTCTGGAGCAGAAACCACGACAGGCAGACGTCCTCGTCGCAATCGTTGGCGAAGACGTGAGCATGAGCCCCTTCGACATCGCGAAAGGCATCGAACAAACCCTGCCGAATACACATCCAGACTTGCGCGCAGGTGGCGCGCGTGGCGAGACGGTCCACTTCAGCGTGATGGTCCAGGTTCAACCAAGGCCCCCGGCCGTCATAACGCGACACTCCCTTCACGTAGCCGTCGAGAGCGATGGAATATGCAGGATGCGTTTCGCAGAACTCAGTCCACGAGAACTCCGCCCCTGGTCGCAACGTTAATACGACGCCGTTCATGTCACACCCCTCATCGTGCTTATTAATTTCGACAACCAGAGACTAGAGCCCTCCTAACAAAACTGTTGTAAGACTCCCCCTGGGGATAAAGCATTCCTCATGCCATTTCAGCGAGCAGTGAAATGTCGTTCGGGGACGGCGCGGTGACCGAGGGGAAAGCTCAATTACGGTGGATTTACTCGAGTTTCCGACACTCTTTTGCTCCAAAACGCGATTTCCCGCTGGGTACGAACAGGGCAGTGAGAGGGCGGCTGGCAGAAAGTTGCGCACGGCTGGTAAAAGGTCGCGCAACGACGCGTCACTCACTGCCCAAAGTAGGAGAGCCCACTCTTGGGCTGAATTTTAGACAGCTTCAAGACACAGTCGGTGCTTAGCGGAACTGACACAGTAAGCGGGGTCGCTTCGTATGTTACTCCGGTCCCTTCCGTGGCAGATCGGACACAATCGCGTCCGTCGAGGACTCCGTGGAAAGATTCGTCATCGGCAGTCCCTCCGCACTTTCAGTACGCACGCGCCACAGGGAGGCGAGTATTGAAGTTGCCAGAATTCCAACCACGACCGACAAGCTGACAGCAATCGGGATCGGTGCCACGTCCACCAGCAGCATTTTGGTACCGACGAACGCCAAAATTGCGGCCAACCCATATTTCAGGTAGCGGAACATATCCATCACCCCAGCTAGGGCGAAAAACAACGCTCGAAGTCCGAGCATCGCAAATACGTTCGATGTATAGACGATGAAGGTGTCGCTCGACACCGCCAGAATGGCCGGGATCGAATCCACGGCGAAGATCAGATCGGTCACCTCAACCAGGATCAATACCAGCAACAGCGGCGTCGCAGTCAACAGGCCTTTCTGTCGTACGATAAAGCGGTCACCATGGTAGTCGGACGTCACCCGAAACAACCGTCGGCAAAGCCGGAGCACAAAATGGTTCTCGGAAGCAGACTGTTGGGGATGAGACACCAGCATCTTCAGCCCAGTCAGAACCAGAAATCCGCCGAAGAGATACACCAGCCAGTGAAACCGCTCAATCAGCGCCACTCCCGCAAAAATCATCGCGGCCCGCATCAGCAACGCACCGAAGACTCCCCAAAACAGGATCTTGTGTTTGCAGTCTGCCGGAACGCGGAAGGCCGCAAATAACACCGCGAAGACGAACAAGTTATCGACGCTCAGAGATTTCTCAATCAAGTAGCCGGTCAGGAACTCCAAAGCGGGTTTCGGGCCAGCCCAATAGTATATTCCGACGTTAAACGTCAAAGCCAAGGCGATCCAGACTGCGCTCCAGGTCAGCGCCTCTCCCAGCTTCACAACATGTGCATGGCGATGAAACACGCCCAAGTCAAGCGCCAGCATCGCGAGCACAAACGCATTGAAACTCACCCAAACCCACAGTGGCGCGTCCATCATTGTTCCTCGTTAGAGCAGGTCAAATCAGGTCTTTTCGAGAGTTCCTGAAAGGTGCCTGGGAAATCGCAACACATGGCGGATGTGCGACACAAATCGCCCCAGCGCAAACCCTATTCGTCACTCAACCTGAGCATATTGCCATTCATTTAGTGCTATTCTTCTCACTATCACGTCGATTAGCACCAGGAGTCTCCAGATCTGCGAAGCCAGTCGCACGAACAAGACAAATCGCCGGTGGCATGGTCCGCCTTACTGAGAAGATTCCATCACATTCGCATTTTTCGCCTGCCACTCGTTGTTCTCATTCACTCTATTTTAGACGAGCCTCGCGACTTCGACTAATTGAAAGTCTGTCGCCAACACATTGATAAAATCAAACTGTTGCAATCAGCAGGTCCGGCTTAGCGCTCACCATCTGTTTGACTTCAGGACAGTCGCGTGCAAGCGGACGATGTGCCCCAAGCCCCCCCCTTGCTGAAAGACATTCCCTTGGAGTAAGTGATCGCAGGCAAAGGAGATGATTCCAAAAAGGTTGCTGCGGACGTCGAAACCCGCAATGGACAGGTCGTGATTCTGAGTTGAAAGAACGCGGTTTCTCCTGAAGTAATTGATTGGGATCGATACAAAGACCGGAACTTCGTCGAGCGGTTCCGGTCGAAGATCAAGCACTTCCGGCGTGTCACAACGTGGTTTGAGAAGAAGACTCAAAAAATTGGCATTCGTCCAGATTGCCTCGATTCTGATTTTTTTTAGTTAGTCTCCCCAATCCGCAAAATGGGCCTACGCGTTGTTCACACGACCTAGTAGGTCCTTCAGATCTTTGCTTTTTGTGAGGTGAATTAGGCACTTGCGACCGACAAGTGTCGTCTGCCGCGGTCACGGTAGGAGGCCTTGTGTTTGCCATCCACCCCCACCGATTGAGTCTCAGATCAGACCGAAACACCCACAAGGGTTGCATGATATTCACGCCAACTTGCAATTAAACATTAGAACACTAATTTGCAGCGGAGGTATATCGCGTGCGACCACTAGATCAAATGAATAGAATTTTTTGATAGGATGGAGAGCCCCGCGGAAGCGACGAAGTTGGGTGCCTCTCTTTTCCAATGCGGCACAATTCGGGATCGATCGCAACTCACACATGAACGTTTGCATGCACCTCAAGGGCGACAAGTTCATCCTTGTGCCAACGCACTGTCGTCGTTGCCTCACGTGCTTTGCGGATTTAGCGGTGCATCGTAAATCACAGAATATGACGGGCGACCTAGGTATCGAGATCAGAGTGTGTTCACATCTGATGCGTCTTGCTGGTTGGGTCTTTTCCGGATAGAGGCAACTTTTCGAGTGGAAACCAGTCCTGGAGTTCCGCATGCATGTCGTTGTATTGACTCCCGTGCGACTGCTAGGAGACGGGCTCGCGTCCTGCTTTAGCAGTACGCCTCAATTTACCACAGTGCACGTGGTCCACGACCTTGCCGCGCTGAGAAGTGCTCTGGAGATCACTGACACGGACGTGGCCTTAGTCGATGTGACTCAGACCATTGACCTGATTGATGTGCGGGAAATCGCCATTCAATGGCCCGACACACCGCTCGTGGCGCGGGGACTTACGGAAGAGCGACAGCAGGTGATTAAGTGTGGTCGAGCCGGTTTCTCGGGCTATGTCGCGCGTGAAGCGACAATCGAGGGGCTCTGCGTGGCACTGTCCGACATTGTCGCAGGGCGAGTCGCCTGCCCCCCCGAGATCACCGGTGGGCTCTTGCGCGCCCTATTTCGCAAGGGGCCACAAACCGAGGAGTCGCTCACCGACCCGATGTTGACTCGACGGGAGAGCGAAGTGCTGGCGCTGATCAGCCGCGGGATGTCGAACAAGGAAATCGGAAAAGAACTCTGCCTGAGTGTCGCCACGATTAAGCATTACGTGCACCAGGTTCTCACCAAGCTGGGGTTATCGAGACGGGCAGAAGCGATGCGTCGGGTTCGGGATGCACCTTGGATGGTCAATATCTCGTCACTGTCGACCAGAATGTAGTACCAGTCAGCAGGGGCAGTGCTCGACTGGTCGGAACGGCATTGATTGAGCGGACGCGGCACCTATGGGTCGGCCGCAGTGCAAATCCGCTCACATGCGCGCCAATCGTCACCATGCGACGCACCGAGCGGGAGATGCTCCCTGGCCGTGTCGATTGGCGTTGATGGGACTGAGACCAGACTCATGAACTTGTGGCATAATCAAAAATCTCGCCATTCAATTTACAATTCTTGATATTAGTTAGAGCTGGTTTCAAAACTTACAATGTTAAGTGAACGCAGGAATTGGCGGATTGTTACAGCTTCCGCATGACGATCATCATGCAAGCCAACTGGACGAATCCCAGAAAGATCGTGGCGCGGTATTCGTAGCGAACGACGAGACGACGAAAGTTCTGGATCCAGCTATTCAGCCGCTCGATCTTGTACCGCCGCAATTTGCGTCCGTCTTGTCTTGCAGGTTTGACCCGGTTCGATCGATGCGGGCAGATCAGTTCGATGCCGCGACTTTCGAGGCGATCCCGCAAGGGGTCGCTGTCTGCGGCACGGTCATAAATCAGTCGCTCCGAAGTCGTGGGCAACGGTTGACGATCCAGCAACGATTCGATCAGGTTCACTTCGGCGGGGCTAGCGCTATGGATTTCCGCTGCGACGGGGATCCCGTGACCATCGGCCAAGACCATGA
>JAZKFE010000490.1:0-5324 GCA_040386595.1 Planctomycetota bacterium
TGCCAGCTCGTCCGACGCTCACGCCTCAGATCCGGTTTCTATACGTCGGCTCGCGTTTTGGCTCCGTGCTTCTTTCAGACGCTGCCTCGCGACAGGCCGTCCTTGCACTTCGCTAATCCTTCACCTCCATCAGGTTGGATAAGGGACTTACACCCTCAAGCTGAGAAACATGCTCGGCACACATGAAAAAAGCCGTAACTCGTTATGAGTTACGGCTTTCGAGAAGTGGAGGATAGGGGAGTTGAACCCCTGACCTCTTGCATGCCATGCAAGAAGCCAGAGAGTCTAAACGATGCTCTCATGCCGATTGGTGTCGCCAAATCAACCTCGCCCCATTTATTATGAATCGCTTTAAGTACATGCTGTGTATTCAGTTGCGTGTAAAAAATTAATGAAGGTTTATTTGCAGTCTTCTTCCGAGGACCGCAAGCAAACCTTGGTTGCATTTTCGAAAACTACCCTAGTGCTTAGTCACACGAGCAAACAGGGATTGCCGGGAATCATCGAATGAATGACACTGCGGGACGCACAAGGAAGGATTTGTCCCATGCCCGGCAGCTTGTTCGTCGGATTGAATTCCACCAAACGCCCAAACATGGCAGCTGGCTCAATATCGCGGACAACGAACTAAGCTCACTCACCAGGCAGTGTGTTTCCGGAAGGCGCTTTCCGGATGAGCAAACTGCTCCAAGCAGAGGCGATCGCATGGCCGACTGACGTCAACACGAATCAGCGGGGAGTCGACGGGCAAATGAAAATCGACGACTCCCGTTGCAAACTCACAGCGGTGTACCCCAAAAACACCGATTTGACACAGCATTAGTACGACAAATTACAAATTCGTCCGCACCAAGTCGAGTTTCTTCCAGGGCTGCGTGATCTTCCTAAGTTCTCGCCAAGTTCGGGGTCGTTGGTTAGCAGTGTTGCGTGTCGGGCGGCCGGTGTAGGTCCAGTTCATGGGACGCGCGATGGTTTGGTTGAAGTACGTCATGAACCGCTGGAGCTGATCGATCAGATCGCTTTTTGAGGTGAAGTTGCGGTGGCGCATGACGCGGCGGCTGATGACACCGAAAATGATCTCGATCTGATTGAGCCACGAGCTGTGCTTGGGCAGGTACACGAACCGGATGCGATGAGTCAGGTCTGACAAGAATGCGCGGCGTGCCTCCATGTCCTTCAGGCTGCCTGATTTTTTCACGACGCCCAGAGTCGACTGATCGATCTCCAGTTGATCGGCGATCAGGCGAACCAGCGGTTCGCCGCAGTGAGTGTTCAGATTGTCCAGCACAATGACCCAGCTCGCGTTGGGATCGGTCGCGATGGTCTGTTTGATGTGCTGGGCGAAGTCGTGATTGTCACGGGTTTCTGAGAGTGTCGGGGCCAGGAGTTGTCCGGCGACCACCTCCCAGTTGGCCGTCATGCAGACCGTGCCGTGGTTAATGTCGTTGAACTCTTCCTTGGCGGCTTGTCCGGGTAAAGGCGGTTTCGTTTTGTCACAGCGCTCATTGGCCTGGAGGCTGGTCATCTCGTCCACACACACGGTGTGCGTCCCCAATTGACGCTGCCGTTCGCCCGCTTCCAGATAGGTTTGACACACGGCTTTTACCTGTTGCTCAAACAGTTCGGGTCGGGGTCTTTCTCCGTCGTGTTGCACCAGTACTGGCTTTTGTGAGGTTGCAAATCGACTTCACGCAGGATTCGGTTCACCTGACTGGCGGAAATCGACTCGATCAATCCGCGTTTTTTCGCCTCGTCGGCCAGTTCTTTTCCGGTCCAGGTGATGACTGGACGCCCACTTTGTTCGAGTGGTTCACACGCGATTGCGATCAACCCCACAATCTGTTCCGGACCGAATTTACCGGGTAATCCACAACGTTGAGCATTGCTGAGACATTCGATGATCGCCCGCCGAAACGCCGCTTGGGGGTCTGCAAATTGCAGACTCAGCAGGGCGGCATAGAAGTCCCGCCAGCGTCGTCGCCACAGCCCGACGGTTTCGCGGCTGCAATGCTGCTGCTCGCCGATCATCTGGTTGTCGTGTTTCGAAAATGCCATCAGAATGATCTTTGCTCGTGTGATAATCGCCGTACCGAGACTGCGACTGGACACGATTTGTTGTAGAATTCGATGCATCATTTCGGTCAACTCCGCCTTGCCAGACATTGCTCTTCCTTGGAATGGTGTGTGAGGTGAGATTCCTCATCAGACCTTGGAAGAGCATTTTTGGCATCACCAAATGGATGGTTGGCGTAGACTAGGAATGATTTCTTCTTGGTGCGGACGAATTTCTAATCTGCGGTACACATTTGTGGTCTCGCGGAGCTATGCAGTAACTCGCAGGCGGACAAATCGGGTGACGCGTGGTTGCGAGATTGCAAGTGAATGGCGGTAGCGAGTTTGATCTCTTTAATTTTGATCTGAAATTTGTTCTGCTAGTTCTAATGTGGCGAGAATCAAGACAACTGATATTGAGAGATGTCATCCATGTGCTCAATGCAATCAATTGGAATTTCAATCATTATTCCAACCCTCGGTAGAGCCACATTACAGCGTGCTCTTGAGAGTGTTGTGCCATATCTCGAGTCGAATGACGAAATACTTGTTGTTGCCGATGGTGTGCGACATGGCGCCCAAGCGGCGGTTGAGCAACTCAATTCACGTCAGATTCGGTATTTTGAGCATTCCACCGCAGGTTCGACCTTTGGCAATGCGCAACGCAATTTTGCTATGCACCAGGCAAAAGGGGATTACTTTGCGTTCTTGGATGATGATGATCGATTTCTTCCGAACGCGCTGAGTTCGATTCGTCGTGAAGCATGTCATAAGGTGCCATTGATTTTTCGAAGAGAATATCATCAAACCTTCAGTTGGTCGCGGCCCGAATTCATTAAAGGTGAAGTCGGCACTGGTATGTTTGCGACACCAGTTAAAGGGCCGTGGGTCTATTGCCCCTTAACGACAAACGAACCCGGATTTACCGACTTTGTTTGGATTCAACAAGTTGTCAGCCTGTGGCCTCCGAACTCGCTCAGATGGTGTGAGGATATTATCTACTGGTGCAAGGGACACGGGCACGGGCAATGACGATACCGTTGTAAGCGGCCCAGCAAATACGTTGGGATCGGGGATGCCGTCGTGTCTGTTGCCGCAGTGTTGCAGACTGCAAGTGACTTCTCCGCACATTGGTGCAAATGGCTCAGGGACTTTGGTTCTTGGTCAGGAATAATACTGTGGGGCCACCGATGAGACGCACGACCGACGAGAACGCTCCAGTTTTGGAGATTCACCCTACGGCGGTGATTCATCACACAGTATTGTTTTTTGGTTGTGGCACAATCACGGTGGGCCGGAACTCGCGAATTGACGCATACACGATTATTTCTAGCGGGCTAGAGGGAATCGAAATTGGAAGGTGGGTCCATATCGGCTCTCATGTTGCGATCCACGGTGCGGGTGCCAAAGTCAAATTGGGTGATGGAGTCAGTCTTTCCGGTCGAGTTTCGATTTATACATCCAACGACGATTTTTCAAGCGGTGTCTTAATTGGCCCCACCTTTGCCGATAAGTACCGGAACGTTCAGAATCGTCCCGTATTGTTAGAGCTGTGTGTGGCTGTGGGGGTTGGCAGTGTCATTCTCCCAGGAGTGACCATGTTTCGCGGGGCTGCTTGCGGAGCAATGTGCGTGGTGCGACGGGATGTTGTTGCTGGAGACTTGGTTGTCGGCAACCCTCAGGTGGTATTCGGTAAGCGAGATTTGATGCGACTCGAAAGCCTTTGGCGGGAACACAGCGACGAGGATCTAGAAAACCTCAAGGAGGGAATCGCGTGACGCCATGAGGCTTTTCAACACAGTCGCGAGCATTTCGAATCAGCGGTGGGATGCCTGTTCTGTCATTTTCTTTGATCACACCCCGACAGACCACGGGGGCCGGCAATTGAACAGCTCTGTGTTCTCTCGGAACTCTTTGTGCTTCACGCACATTAAGGATTGTGCTTAACGCTACAAGCCCTTGCGTCAGTTCCCTTACCTTTTAAGCATCGATTCGACAATCTACGTCCACGGGCTGATATCGAAGTGATCAAATGAATGTCGTATCCAAATTTAGTTTAGAGGAGGCGAGACGTCGTAGGTTGCTGAAAGCTCATGGCGCCTCCAACCAATCGCCCAAAGCGAGAAGGGCAAGTGTGACCATCATTCATCGGTCAATTCGCATCGCGTCTCCCAGAGACAACGCAATTCTGTTTGGGGCAGATCGGCGATGGCGCTATCCGCAAGCATCGCCCATTCTCGTGAAGGCGAAATGTTTAAGGTATTGCAAATCTCCATACTAGCACGCTTGTGGTTCATGACTTGCCACCCATCGTCGCCCATGGCGGAAATATGAGTATCGCCGCTGCCATTCCAACGATGCACAAAACTCGGAGCGAACTTCAGTGTTGGGTCAGCACTAGTGACACTGTGCCGAGTGAGTCGTTCTGAAAACTCCTGATCTTCACCGTCATTTCGCATAGGATAGGCTCCCACTCGGCGAAACGCTTCGCACGAATACGCCCAGGCGGCGTGGTAAAAGCCGCGCGCGTGCGTCAGTGCCAGCGGTGAAGTGGCATCGGCCTCACTCCAAACCCAGGATGTCTTGCTCCACTCGGCTTGCCCCAACGCATATGCGGCAGATTGCAGATGCCAAGGCAAATACGCGTCGTCGTCGTCCATGACCGCAAATGCATCGGCTCGGAGATCTGCCATCGCGGCGAGAGCATTACGTTTTTCGCCGAGCGTACTTAACCGTCGGCGTACGCTGACGATCTCCCAGCGTTTCCCGCTCGGCTGGGTCGGATATTGTCCGGCGTCGTCGAGAATTACTAGTTCTCGTAATTCCTCGGGATAATCAAAACGCTCGTAGCACGCAATGAGATTCGCCAATTGCAGCGGACGAATCCAAGTGCAACAGAGGCAAGAGATAAACGGGAGTGATGAATGCATGCGTGCCTCGGTTGCGATCTGTCTCGTGCGATCGAAGAATACGCGAGGTTTCGAACACGAAGTCTATGTTGCTTGAAAAAGGAGTAGCATTCAACTCTGAAGAGCGCTTACGGCGCTATGCCAAGGGCTATAATTTTTCCCGAAAGTCTATTTACGTGAAATTGGACCAAATTAGGACCCGCATAGAAGATACCAGCGTCGGTTATTGAATTTCACGCGTCAATCCTTCGTTATGTGGAGAGAAAGCGACGTCGGGGGGGCCACCTCGAGCAGTTGGTTCTGAGCGTTCCAGGTGTAGGTGGTGATGTCGCCCGAAGGTTCTTCTAGCGACTGCCGATTTCC
>JAZKFE010000491.1:0-2616 GCA_040386595.1 Planctomycetota bacterium
CGAACCGCTAAGTCTACTGGGATTCGAGAGACTTAGCGGTTCGGCAGGAGCCTCACCCTCCCAATAATTCGAATCAGAAGAGTGTTGCCTGTCTCTCCGGCGATCTATTTCGGCTCGTAGCCCAAGTTAGGCGACAACCAGCGTTCGACTTCCGAAACCGGCCAGCCTTTGCGTTGGGCATAGGCATCGATCTGATCTTTCAACATCAAATCGACGCTGAAATAACGTGACTGCGGATGGGCAAAGTACAGGCCCGAGACGGCCGCCGCCGGGTACATCGCAAAGTTTTCGGTCAGCTGCAGACTGGTGTTTTCTTCGGCCTGCAACAGATCAAACAAGGTCCGCTTTTCGGTGTGATCTGGACAGGCCGGATAGCCGGCGGCCGGACGAATGCCGCGATACTTCTCGGCAATCAAATCGCTGGTCGACAAGCCTTCTTCCAGTCCATAACCCCAATCATCCCGAGCCTGCTTGTGCAGAGCTTCGGCAAACGCTTCCGCCAGCCGGTCGGCCAGCGATGCCGCCAGATTCAATTGGTAGTCGTCGTTCTCGCGTCGGAAGTGGGCGATGATGTCTTCCATCCCCACGCCGGTCGTCACGGCAAACGCACCCAGGTAATCGAGGCGTCCCGATTCAACTGGAGCGATGTAGTCGGCCAGCGACCGATAGTCGGTCTTGCCCACACGCTCCCACTGCTGTCGCAGGAAGTGGAATTTCTTAATCACCGTTCGTTCGGCGTGCGGCAAATGAGCGGTCTCGGGCGAGTAGATTTCTACGTCATCCCCGACCGAATTTGCCGGCCAGAAGCCATAGACTCCACGAGCTTGCAACCACTTCTTCTGGATGATCTGTTGCAGCAACTCCTGACCTTCGTCAAAGAGCTTTTTCGCCACTTCACCGCAATCAGGATCGTTGAAGATCGTGGGATATTTGCCCTTCAGCTCCCAGGCCATGAAGAACGGGGACCAGTCGATATACGGGACCAGTTTTTCCAGCGGGAAGTCGTCGAGCACCTTAACCCCGAGGAACGCGGGAGTGTCAATCCGCACTTCGGCCCAGTCGGTCTGGAACTTGTTCTGACAGGCCTGAGGATACGGAATCAGTTTCTGTGCCTGACGCTGCGAGAACCGTTGTCGGTCGCGTTCTTGCTGGCGACGATTTTCGACGTCGAACGCTTCGCGGCGTGAGGGGTCCCGCAACTGATTCACGACGGGAACGCTCTTGGAAGCGTCGACGACGTGCACCGTTGGTCCGTGATATTGCTGGGCGATTTTGACGGCCGTGTGTTTCGCGGATGTCGTGGCACCACCGATCAGCAACGGGATCTCGAATTTCTGCCGTTCCATCTCGCGAGCCACGTGGACCATCTCGTCCAGTGACGGGGTGATGAGCCCGCTTAAGCCGATGACGTCCGCATTCTCGCGACGCGCGGTCTCCAGGATTTTCTCACACGGAACCATCACACCCAGGTCAATAATCTCGTAGTTGTTACAGGCTAGCACCACGCCGACAATGTTCTTGCCGATGTCATGCACGTCCCCCTTCACCGTGGCGAGAACGATCTTGCCGCGAGCCTGTTGCACCTGTCCCGAACGGGCCTTTTCGGCCTCCATGAAAGGGAGCAAATAGGCCACCGACTTCTTCATCACGCGCGCACTTTTCACAACCTGCGGCAGGAACATCTTGCCCGCGCCAAACAAGTCGCCGACGACGTTCATACCTGCCATCAACGGACCTTGGATGACCTCCAGCGGTGCCGGATATTTCAGGCGGGCTTCTTCGGTATCTTCGATGATGTAGTCGGTGATGCCCTTCACCAGGGCATGCGACAGGCGGTCCTCGACCGGTCCCAATCGCCATTCTTCAATGGCATCGGGCGATGTTTTTTCGGCCTTCGCTTTAATGTTTTCGGAGTAGGTAATCAGCCGTTCGGTGGCGTCAGGACGTCGGTTCAGGACGACATCCTCGACGTACTCCAGCAGTTGCTTGTCGATCTCGTCGTAGACGGCCAACTGGCCGGCGTTGACGATGCCCATGTCGAGACCCGCCCGTACGGCGTGGTATAGGAACACGGCGTTGATCGCTTCTCGCACCACCTCATTACCGCGGAACGAAAAGCTGACGTTACTCACACCACCCGAGGTCTTCGCACCGGGGCAGGCAATCTTGATTTGCTTGATCGCTTCGAGGAACTCGACGGCATAGTTCGAGTGCTCTTCCATTCCCGTACCAATGGTCAGGATGTTGGAGTCGAAGATGACGTCTTCCGGGGGGAAGCCCACTTGTTCTGTGAGGATCTTAAAGGCGCGCTGGCAGATAGAGACCTTGTGGTCGGCGGTGACGGCCTGCCCTTGTTCATCGAACGCCATCACAATCACGGCGGCGCCGTACTTGCGGATGAGCCGTGCTTGTTCGAGGAATTTTTCCTCGCCCTCTTTCAAGCTGATCGAGTTCACGACCCCCTTGCCGTCCAGGCATTTCAGGCCCGCTTCGATGACGCTGAACTTCGAACTGTCGACCATCACCGGCACACGGTTCACATCCGGATCGTCATGGATCAGATGCAGGAACCGCGTCATGACGGCTTCGCTATCGAGCAGACCTTCGTCCATGTTG
>JAZKFE010000491.1:2626-14645 GCA_040386595.1 Planctomycetota bacterium
ACGTCGATCATGTTCGCACCGTTCTCCACCTGCTGGCGGGCGATGGCGAGTGCTTCGTCGTAGTTTTCCTCTTTCACGAGACGCGCGAACTTCCGCGAACCGGTGACATTGGTTCGTTCGCCGATCATCATGAAGTTGGATTCGGGCCGGAGCTCGAAACGTTCCTTACCACTGAAGGCCGACCATTGCGGCACATCGGGGGTGACACGTGGCTTGATCCCATCGACGGCAGCCGCGATCTGACGGATGTAATCTGGATCTGTACCGCAGCAACCACCGACAATATTGACCCAGCCATTCTTCGCGAATTCACGCAGATTGTTGGCCACTTCCAGCGGGTTGGAATCGAATCCACCCATGCCGTCAGGCATCCCGGCGTTGGGATAACAGCTGATGTACTTCGGGGCGAGGTTGGCGAGCGTCTCGAGATAGGGCCGCAGTTGGGCCGGGCCGAGGGCGCAATTTAAGCCGACTGTCAGCGACGGGAAGTGCGATACCGACGTCCAGAACGCCTCGACCGATTGCCCGGTCAGCGTTCGTCCGCCGTTGAAGATGGTCCCTGAGACCATCACCGGAACGCGGAAGCCCCGTTCTTCAAACACGGACTCGATCGCAAACAAACACGCCTTCATGTTCAGCGTGTCGAATGATGTCTCGGGCAACAGCAGATCCACGCCGCCATCGAGCAGCCCCCGAATCTGTACCGAGTAGGAATCGACCATTTGCTCATAGGTGACGGGTCGGAAGCCCGGTTTCTCGGCGTTAAACGCGAGCATCACCTTGGTCGGACCGATACTGCCGGCGACAAACCGCGGCCGGTGCGAGTCCAGCTTCGTAAACTGGTCGGCGGCACTGCGGGCCAGTTCGGCGGCCGTCTTGTTGATTTCATAGGTCAAATCGTGCAGCTGGAATTCTTCCAGCGACACGATATTGGCGTTGAACGTATCGGTCTCGATGATGTCCGCACCAGCCGCGAGATACTGTTCGTGAATCTCGCGAATCATCCACGGCTGCGTTAGCACCAGGACGTCGCCGGCATTCTTCAGGTCAATCGGATGCTTCTTGAATCGTTCGGCGCGGTAGATCTCTTCAGTCGGCTGATAGCGCTGAATCATCGTCCCCATCGCCCCGTCCAAAACGAGGATGCGCTGGGTGAGAAGTTCGTGTAGACGATCGGAAGAATCAGATGGCATGGGGCACAAGGCTTATCGACTGAAGGACAAAAGGCGGGATGTTGACGATGAATGTGGGCTGAGGAGTTTTTTAATGAGCCACAGGTGAAACACGGAATGAACACGGAGGGGAGTGTAGAAGGTTTGACTTGGAATTGCTCTCTAGTAGAGAGCGGGTGCGGAACAAAAGTTCATTTTCAATGGGGATGTTCAATTAAAAAAATCTTGCACCGGAGCACTCAAGCCGGGAAGTTCCGGGTATCCATCCAAGGTTTCGTTGCTTCTCAACATCAACGGGAGTGAATTGGGGCGATACACGGTGAGCGTCTGGAAATCGGGATCGAGAATCCACACGACTGCAACGCCACATTCCAAATACAAATTGATTTTCTCGACGACATTTTCATGAGTATCTGACGGCGAGAGGATTTCGACGGCCAGCACCGGGGGACCTTCGTACCAACCTTGGTCTGAAGGCATTTGGGCAATTGATTCCGCGGAAAAATAAGCGACATCCATCCCGACTGTCGTCTCTGGCTCACGTCTCAGCCGAGCACCAGCTTCTCCGCCCGGAACTCTGCCTCCCCTGTTGCAAGTACGTACCCAACGTCGCAAAACCTCACCGACGGCCATCATGACTTCACTGTGCAGACGACTCCGCCTTGTTATGGGGTACTCCCTCAGTTCGCCACGAATCAGGTCCCGCTCAATCCCGTCATCGGGCAGTGCGAACAGTTCTTCCGTCGTTATTGTGGAGGTGATTGCGATCGCATTCATGATGGATTCCGTTACTCCGGAAGCTCTGCTCTACGCCGTGGGAGCATAGTTCAGGGCGTTCAAAATCATCTCGCAGGCGTGCGATTTGTTCAGCGCGTAGAAATGAATACCGGGGACGCCTTGTTCAATTAACTGGCGACATTGCTCAATGGCAAAATCAACGCCGATTTCCAGCTGGGCTTGTTTGTCGTCTTGGACCGCTTCCAAACGCTTCGCCAGCTCGATCGGGAAATCGGTCTGGCACATGGCGGTAATGCGTTTGATCCGGGCGAATTCGGTAATCGGCATAATGCCCGGGACCAGGGGGACGTTGATTCCCAGCCGCACACATTCGTCGCGGAAGCGGTAAAAGTGATCATTCACGTAGAATAATTGCGTGAACACGGCATCGGCCCCCGCATCCACTTTGCGTTTGAGGTTCACGAGGTCCGTCGTTAGATCGGTTGCCCCTGGGTGCTTTTCGGGATAACCAGCGACACCGACTCCCAGGTTGGGGAACTCGGATCGGATCAAGGCCACCAGCTCGTTGGCATTCTGCAATCCGCCGGAGACATGTGTGAATTGCTCCTGACCTTGGGGGGGATCGCCTCGCAAGGCCATGATGTTCCGCACCCCCTGCTCTCCGGCATAGGTCAACCATTCGCGGAGCTGATCTTGGGTCGCCCCCACGCAGGTGAAGTGCGCCGTCGCGGCAATGTCATACCGGCGTTGAATTTCCGTGCACAACTCCACCGTTCGTGTGCGAGTACTGCCTCCAGCTCCGTAGGTGCAAGAAATAAACGCGGGCTGATACTTCGCCAGGCGATCGAGGTTCTCGAATAGCGAGGCATCGCCATCGGTCGTCTTGGGCGGGAAGATTTCAATGCTCAGACCGAATGTGCCTGGGCGGTAAATTTCAGAAATACGCATAGACGTCTCGTGGCCGGCAGGGGCGCCCTACTGATTAAGAAATGATCGTTCGGCGTGCAATTATCATCCCCACCAGTATAGAGGCGAAATGCAGGTGAAACCAGTCGCAGCAACGGCCCAGCCATCCGCGGTGGAACCAACAATCAACGGTACCTCGGAGGCTCTGGGGGACAAAGCCATTTCGGAATCTCAGTCTTCTCCGCAACTGCATGGCGGAATTAACCAGATATCTATAGTTGAACTCGAGGATTGCGAGCCACGATTGAAGAGTTTCTTTGCCACGGATGGAACACTGATCTGTGTTTCATCCGTGGCTGAAAAAACTCTTGGTCAAACCCTTACGGATTGCCTTCAGCAACGGCTATTCGCCTGGTTCAGAGGCGGCAATCTTGTTCAAGGCACTGATGTAGGCTAAGGCGGTTGCCTCCAATGTATCGGTGCTGACTCCCAAACCGTGGAACGTCTGCTGACTGTGCGTCAGCGTGACGTGGACTTCGGCCTGAGCATCTTCGCCGGTCGAAATGCTGCGAACTTGATAGTCTTGCTGATCTGCTTGCACGCCGGTCAGTTCACACAACACTTTGAACAAGGCATCAATGGGGCCGTCCCCAATCGAGACGCCAATTCGCGGGAGCTGCTTGCCAAATTGGACTTCGACGGTCGCCGTGGCGATCGTGCCCGTTCCGCCGGAAGCCTGGAACCGCAACATCTTCCACAAGTCGGTGCGCTCGGCGGCACGGTGTTCGATCAACGCCACAATGTCCGCGTCGTAAACGTTCTTCTTCTTGTCGCACAAGATGATGAAGTCGTTGAACAACTGCTCAAACGCGGCATCGTCCAGATGGTAATGCAGCGAAGTGATTCGGTCGCGGAAGGCATGCCGGCCGCTGTGCTTGCCCAACACGAGGTTGGTCCCCGTGAAGCCAACGTCTTGCGGCCGCATGATCTCGTAGGTTGACCGGTCTTGCAGCATGCCATGCTGGTGGATTCCGGCTTCGTGCGCGAACGCGTTCTGCCCCACAATCGCCTTGTTCCGTTGCACTTGCATCCCGGTGATCTTCGACACCAATTTGCTGATCGGAAAGAGTTTCGTCGTGTTGATCCGGGTGTCGCAGCCGTAGTAGTCGAACCGGGTCTTAAGGGCCATGACCACTTCTTCGAGAGCCGCATTACCCGCGCGTTCGCCGAGGCCGTTGATCGTGCATTCGACCTGGCGGGCTCCAGCTTCCACGGCGGACAGGCTGTTCGCGACGGCGAGGCCCAAGTCATTGTGGCAGTGGGTGCTGATGACCGCTTTGCCGATGTTCGGCACGTTCTTTTTCAGGGTGTCGATGACTTTGAAGTAGTGGGCTGGCGTGGCATAACCGACAGTGTCGGGAATGTTGACCGTGGTGGCCCCGGCGGTGATCGCTTTTTCCACAACTTCGCAGAGGAAATCGAGTTCCGTCCGCGCTGCGTCTTCGGGCGAGAACTCGATGTCGTCGCACAGGGCTTTGGCCCGTTGCACCGATTCAATGGTCTTGGCGATGATTTCCGGCTTCTCCATCTTCAACTTGAATTGACGATGGATGGAACTGGTGGCGAGGAAGACGTGAATGCGTTTTTGCTTGGCATCCTGTAAGGCGGCAGCGGCCCGGTCGATGTCTTCGTCACGACAGCGAGCCAAGGCACAAATCACCGCTTGCTCGCCATACTTGCGAGCAATTGCCTGGACCGCTTCGAAATCTCCTGGTGAAGCAATCGGGAAGCCGGCTTCGATGATGTCGACGCCCAGCTCAACCAGTGCCTCGGCGACTTGCAGCTTTTCCTTGGTGTTCATGCTGCAACCGGGAGATTGTTCTCCATCCCGTAAAGTCGTATCGAAGATGATGATATGGTTGTCCGACATCGCAATTCACTCCAGTTTGAAAACTCTGCCAGTTTGAAAAACTGTGGTTGTGAGATCTGATTTTGGCCACACTAACAAGTCAGAAAAAACAAAAAAACCCTGAGACCGACGTCGGTCTCAGGGTTGGGATTGTAGCGGGAATCTAACTCTATCCTCGCTGCGCGCACCTAAGACCGGCCCACTTTTCGTGGTAGTAGCAGGTTCAGGGCTAGCATCATTTGGGTCACGGCGGAAATTCCCTTGAAAAAAACTTCTGACTGATACAAGTCTACGGCGAAGGACACACCTCGTCAACGGGTGGTTCGGCAGAAAAGCCTGTATTGGATATCTCACTCAGGCTTTTGGATTTAGACCGGATGCGAGGGTGATTCTGTCATTCCGTTTTGGGCTCAAAATCGCACATCTGATCGCGACTTGAGTCACCGATGAACCGAAATAACGGTGCTAAAAGGTCGATTTTATTGCACGTTTAACGTCGAATCGCCCTCTGGCACAATTTGGGTTATCATTTCGAGTGAGCACCGATGATTTCGGTCAATCATCATGGGGGTAATTTCCGCATTCCGCGGTTGTCTTCAGGGTGGCGAAAGTTCATGTTATGGTGCGTTTACGCTCATGAAAGCCGCCACATTAAAATCGGGATAATCACTGCACAGTGCCGATGAGCTTTGTTCATAACTGGCGGCAGCTTTCATATGGACGTTAGACCCTTTGGGCACAACTTGGTTGAAATTCCAAGTTCCTCCTAAGGCTGGGCTGGAAACTGTATACTCCCCGCCAGGTACGCTCGTATCTTTGATTACACCAGTGCAGCCCGTTGGCGTGCACGTAATGGTGCTTCCACCGACTTGAACGGTGGTTGACCATCCGTATGTGTACGTATCCGGAGATGCGGAAATAGAGATTGTCCCACTTAACGTCAGTGTGGCTGTTGGGTTGATAGGATTGCCTACCGTAAAATCAGCATCTGAAACACCAGCACCCTTGCCGTGGGCGTACGCTTGTCCCGCAACTCCTGTAACAATCATTGGGCCACCGGTGACCACGTTCACGCTTGGGCTGAAGTTTGAAACCGTCGGCGCGGTATTGCAAACTGCATCTGTATAATCCGTCGCCTCTCCAATGTTAAAACCAACGACCGCCATGGCACTGCTCGTGGAGCTGGCAGAATAGTCATCCTGCACTTCATTTGGTGGTCGGGCGACCATATGGTTGTATGGTGGCACGGTTCCTTGCGCGTTTCCGCTGGCTTGGCTCGTGGCAACCTGTTGGTCTCCGTTGTCAACTCGGGTGAGCGAGATTGTCTCCGCTGACGCAACTCCACTTAACATTAGCGATACGGCTAACAGGCACATCTCGAAACGAATCATTTTCGATCTCCACGAAAGCGAACACGGATGGTATGTCGTGTGGATTTTGCGAACACGATCATACATGTGACGGTTTGTTAATAGTGTACGGATCTCAGAGGCGAGATCAAGGGGGAGCACGCGCTTTGGTTTGGTTTGAAATGAGAAAGAGTGGAATACCTCGATTTTTTTGCGTAAGTTAACGTATTATTACTAGCAATCGCGTGTTCTTTTGGCGGTATTGGTGACTGGCGTTGCTTTTGGGTGAATATTATTGTGGTGAGGACACGTTCTGGATCTCGTGTGTTTTTATGAGTATTTGCAGACAATCTCGCTTCCCGCGAAGCGCTGCATATAGAATATCTCTTGATATTTAGTGTCGAATTCTGTAACTAGTATCACTGAATTAAATTGATCGCATCACTGCTCTGCAGCATGTTTTCACTTTGAGTTATGTAACTACGTAGTCTTTCTGTAGGCTGTGTATATATGAAGAGGTTGTTTTTAATGGCTTACCGGAGAATAGTCGCTATCAGTGCTTAGCCGGTACCTATCCAGATGTTAGATGAGAATTAATTGCTTATGCTGCTGCAAAAACTGCATTTATCGCGGGAGTGTGTTGTGTACAGTATTCAGTGGCTTCGATTCGATAGGCTGGATGTATCCCTGACATTCGTTCGGAGACATGGTTAACACAGTGGCTGAAGTGGCACACTTTCGAGAGAAAATGTGTTAATGATGCCGTGGGGAAGAGATGTCGTTGAAGTTGGAGTTCGTACAACTGGGGTTCACAGGGGCGGCATGAGATAGTGGCCGTGGTGCGGTGATCAACACTATACAATGCACGGCCGTCAATGAGACGTTTTACTCGCGGGAGTACGACTTTGATAAAATTCTCCGCGTTGGCTGCGTAGAGAATAAACGGTGTCGCCGGTCAATGCCCCCCCCCCCTCGCCCCAGTACTTCTGGAGAGAGGGATTGAAGGGAAAGGTGACCTACAAAGGTGAAGCCGTTGCGGATGCGAAGGTCCAGGTTCAATCGTCTACGACTGGTGCCGCGGGTGTCGGCAAAACCACGCCTCGGGAAGTTATCGAATTGAAACGCCGCTTCCCCCCCGGTGCTTATTCTGTCGTTGTGGCGCCGTGGGAAGCGCCGCCTCCCGCGCCTCTTACGTGGTTCCCGATAATCCGAAGATTCCCAAGAAATACCGTACGGCTGCAACGAGTGGCCTGACGTGGGAAGCGAAAGCCGGCAACAATGAGCTCAATATCCCATTGGCCGACTAGGGCCACTCGAGGGAGTTCATGTGTCACACTCACTCACCCCGACAAGTGAGTGAGATATTCCTCTTGAGGTGAAAACCTCATTGAATTTCTGTGGAGAAAGCAGGCATTCCAGTTTGGATCGGGGCTCCCCAACCGGCATTGCTTGGCCGGATGCGATGAACGATTGCTTGGTAGTTAAGGGGCTCAGAACGCACTGAAACGAGCAGAATTCAGAGGAATTTGACTACATCTGAATCGGTATCCGGAATTCTGACGAATTTCTCGACTCGGAAATGGGTGTAAAAGAAGCCTGCTACTTGGTTGGTGCTTTTGGCTTTGCCGCTCTGCGAATTACGTCGCGGGAACGGCCAAAAGTCCTGGATGTATTATTTCCCTCCAATAAATGGTTAGGCACTTAACAACACCCCCAAAGAGGGCTATCATGCCTGTACATGGCCGCCCTGCGGTGGCCGTACAGGTTTGTGTTCCAGCCCGCCCCGACGGTTTTGCGATTCATGTGCTTGATGTCGCGAGGCCTTACTCGAAGAGTTTCAACGTGTCTGGTTCCGATCACCAAGAGCATGTGACGCGTGCCCTGGAAGTTCTCACTCAGGGGTTGATCCCATTTGTGGAACGGGAATTGCGCGCGGTGTTTCAGGGCTCCTGGACCGAACATGTTCGCTCCAACCTCCGCGATCAACGGCACCAAACGCCTGGCGCCGAACAGGTGATCCATTGGGATGCACTCGGTCTGCTGACTGTGATGTGGGATCAGTGGAACACGGTGTTTCGCCGTAGCCTGAGTCCCCTGGAACGCAGTCTGGTGGGTGAGCTTCGTGAGTTCCGCAACCGCTGGGCACATCGTGGAAACTTCGATTTCGACGATACCTACCGCACGCTCGACAGCGTTTCCCGGTTGCTCAAGGCGATTGATTCCGCAGAAGCCAAACTGCTGCAAAAGCAGAAGCGCGAGCTGCTGGAAGAACTGTTCGCCGACGAGGTGAATGCCAACACGCAGCGGCAGCTGGAAGGTCGTGAACGCTGGAAAGTGATCACGATCAATTCGTTCTGCGGATTCTTGCTGGCCAGTACGGTCATCTATCAATGGGGGCTGTCGGCCTGGCCGTTGGCGATGATTCTGAGCTTTGCGTTGGGGTATCTGACTTATCGCCAGTTGATGACGAATCCTCCCAGCGTGGGGATCCGTGAATGCCCGCGGTGCCGCAAGATCATCTATTCGTTGACGTGTCCCTACTGCGACAAGACTGTCCGCGGCCGCAAGAAAACCGAAGGCGAACAACGAGCGATCGACACGACCCTGTCGACCTCAGCGACCGCCGAGCTGGTGGACTAAGCAGAGTTCGTTGAGTGCCGCGAGCTTGGAGGTCGTCCCGCGGAATGCTTGGACGCGATGCGATCACAGATTCGTAGGATGGGCATTCCTGCCCGACCCCAAATCATTAACACGGCGCTCGCTTCGTGATGTTGAGCCTCGACTCTGACTCCCTGCAAATCAGTCTTTCTGTTTTTTGGGGCGCACATGTCACCTGCTTTAGTCGCCGCAATCGCGCAGGTTTCGGTTTCCGGACATGGTGGTCTAGTTTGCCTAGTGCGAGGCTTCCGTATCTCGGGAATTTCAGGTCAGGTCGCTGGTCGATGAATCCGAAAGTGCGTTAAGGTGCCAATCTCTCGAAGGGGTTGATTCCGGCGAGTTTGCGGGGTGTGTTGACTTTGTTGCCGCCCGGCGTTGTCCTGTGGGCCAGATAACCCTCATTTCCATTTGGGAAGATAGGCTTCTATGCCGTGTCGCAGCTGCAGAATTCGTCGCAACCTCGTTTGGATTGGGGTTCTGTTGGTGTTGGGCGGGAGCTTCGTGCCCGCTTCACAAGTGCTGGCCGAAGTCCCCAAGCTGCCGCGTGCCAAGCCGGAAGAAGTCGGGATGAGTTCCGCTCATCTGAAGCACATTGATGAGGTCGTCGCGGAAGGACTCAAGATTGGGCGGATGCCCGGCTGTGTGGTGATGGTTGGTCGGCAGGGGCGAGTCGTGTTTGAGAAAGCCTATGGTCAGCGAGCGGTCGCCCCGACCGCGGAGCCGATGACGCTGGATACGGTTTTCGACATGGCCTCCATTACGAAGCCGTTGGCGACTGCCACCAGTATCATGCTGCTGGTCGAGCGTGGCGATTTGCGGTTACGCGATAAGGTCAGCTACTACATTCCTGAATTCGCCAAGAATGGGAAGCAGGACGTCACCATCTATCAGCTGTTAACGCACCAATCGGGTTTCATTCCCGATAATGCGGACGTGGACTATCAGCAGGGGCCGGAGGTCGCCTTTCAGAAGATTTTTGCGTTGACCCCGCAAGCTCCTCCGGGCACGAAGTTCATTTACTCGGATGTCGGCTTTATTGTGCTGGGCGATCTGGTGAAGCGTCTTACCGGAAAAAACGTGCATGAATTCAGTAAAGAGCACGTCTATCAGCCGTTGGGTATGACCGAAACGACCTTCCTGCCGGGTAAGGAATTCACTCCCCGGATTGCGCCGACCGAACAGCGGAAAGGCAAATGGCTCCGCGGCCAGGTGCATGATCCCCGGGCCGAGTACTTGGGCGGCGTGGCGGGTCACGCGGGATTGTTTTCGACGGCCAATGATTTGGCTGTCTACTGTCAGATGATGCTGAATCGCGGGACTTATGCGAATATCCGCATTCTCAGTCCGCGTGGGGTCGCGGTGATGACCGACACCTATACCTCCGGCACAAGTCTCCGGGGGCTGGGCTGGGACAAGCTGTCGACGTTTTCCACGAATCGCGGCGAGCTGTTTACGGACGCGGCCTATGGGCACAGCGGGTTTACGGGGACCTCGTTGTGGATTGATCCGGGCCTGGATTTGTTTGTGATTGTGCTCAGCAATCGAGTTCACCCCGACGGCAAGGGGCTGATTAATCCCGTATCCGGGCGAGTGGGAACGATTGCGGCCGCGGCGATTTTGGAGCTGCCGGTGTCTACGCCGACGACTCGTGGTGCGCAACCGATGATTCAGGAAGAACCCGCCAATTCTGGCGGTAACGGCGGCAGTGCTGATGCGTCAGGGAAGACGGGGCTGGAAGCCAGTCCTCTGGGGACAATTGCGACAGGTCCCGCCCCCATGCCGATTGGCACAGTGGCAGTCGACGGAGACGCCAACAACGTGCGACGAGGCGTCGTCCGCCAGCCCTCAAATCGCCGAGCCACAGGGCGTTAATCGCGACCCAAAGTTCGATCGTACGGATGGAGAGTCACCGGAACAACGATCTCGTTGATTCCGGGTGTTTATCGGAAACACCCGGAATTAGACTCTGTTCTATCTGATCACTTGGGAATGAGCCTCAACAACTGTGCCAGGCCCTTGGGCATCAGGATGTATTCGGGAGCGACCGACGCGAGGATGGCATTGACCGCGCCGTAAAAGACCAAGGTGCCGCCCAAGGCGGTCAGGATACCCATGATCTTGCCCGTTCTGTTGATGGGCTCGCCGTCCGGGCCTAGTTCCACCTTCTTCGCAACGTAGGCCTTTTGTTTGACTTCGCTGACCAGCTCCAGGCCCTTCTTGTTGAAGTACGTGAACAGGCCGACGACCCGCAGCATGTACATCGCCCAGCAGGAGAAATAGAACAGGACCGCGACACGCAGGATTAAGGCGGCGATCAGAACGAAGATGGCTCCGGCGATCCCGATGGTCCCGCCCGCGAACGGGAAATTCAGCGCCGCGGTCTGGGCTTCCAGGCCGGTATTCTTGATGCCGAATGCTCCCAGGGTGCAGACTAGAAAATTCTTGGCTATCAGCACTTCGAGCAAGATCAGCAACGCCATGGGGAGCCAGGTGGTGAAGGCCACGACCCAGCAAAATAGAACGCCGCCGATGTTTTTGACGGCGACTTTCCACATCAGTGGCGAGACCCAGATCATCCAGCTCACTGGCATGGCGCGATGTGGAATCACGCAGGGGATCGGCAAGTAGGCGAAAAACGCGGCGACGACTGCTGTCAGCCCGTAGTTAATCAGCGGTCCACTGTCTCGCGTGAAGAGATAGATGGGGGCGATAATCGGCAGGAAGGGGATGGCGGCTGCGACGGACCAGATGGCCCAGCTGACGCCAGTGGCCATGGCGGTGAAGATTTCAAAACTGGTTCGATCCAGTTTGATTTGCTTTTCGAGCGCAAACATCACCACCTTCGCGGACAGTGACAAGAACCATCCGAAGGTCCCCAAGGACGCCAGCGTCCCGAGCACCAGAAAGAAGATGAAGGAGGGGGTATGGTCAAACCATTTGAAGAGGAAGGCTAATCCAAATGCCGTGGCCGATCCTGCAAACAGGATCATGACATTCACCCAGCTGTTGATCGTGATCCCGATATTCACTTTGACGAACTCGAGTCCGTCCTTCCACGCTTTGCCGTAGAAGTCATTGGGATCGGCACCCTTCATGCGTGCCTTGCGCGCGGTCTTGCCCAAGCCTCCCGTCACCAGGTCGACACCGCAGTTTGAGCACTCCAGGTCTTCCTCGTCGACCACTTCGCCGCACTTGGGACAGACCTTGGTGTTCCGATCTTCCGAGCGGCTCAGGTCCAGCTTGGCCAGAAAATCCACGTCGCTCGGAGGAGCGGGTTTTTTGGCAGG
>JAZKFE010000491.1:14655-23843 GCA_040386595.1 Planctomycetota bacterium
CCGCATCGGCAGCCGGGACAGAGATTCGCCCTTGGCATTCCGGGCATTTCACTGCTTTGCCACGGGCTGCGTCTGGCGCATTGACCACTTTATCGCACTGCGGACACCGCACGCGCACGGGCATCTTAGCCACCCCTTGTTGAACGTTCCGGAACTCGGGCAAACATCCCGTAGAGATTGTTCTGACGAGATGATGTTGTGAATTGCTTGAACCCGCAATTTACCACGACCGCCGCCGCAATTCATCTCCACCGCACGGAAACGAAAACTGGTTACGCCATGGCACACTATTCAAAAGTGCCGGTTCAGTCCAGAGTTGCGGCTGGGCGACGTTTTTTTACCGATGCGTTTTGGCCACATCGACGCAGTTGCATGGGGGGCGTCTACGAGAATCTGAGGTATGTCGCCTTAATTTAAAGTCGTTATCAATACTTCGGAGAAGCTGCTCATGAGAGATTGCGATTGGCTTTTGAATTCGGGTTTGCAGAAAGCTTCCCTGAAAGGGAAGGACAGCATAGCCCAGGGTCGCTCGGTACGCCGAACGCACCCTAGGTTCAAAGCCCCACAAGTCCTCAACCCTGTATGGGTTGCACAGGATACAGTTGTTTGCAATAAGTGAAACCCATTCAGGGTTTTGCTCAATTTCGATCCGATACCCAGGGTGCGCCGCGAGTACTCGGCGACCCTGGGCTATGTTGTGTATCCCCTTCGGGGAACAGATATCTGCGAAACCTGCTAGCTGAAGCCCAGACAACGATCCCTTGCCTATTTCACAAAACATTCAGTTGAACGACTATACCCACTGGGGCGGAGTTCGGCCTGGATTCGGCAGACGCGTTCATTTCGCGGGGCAAAGAATGACAACAGGCCGAGCAAAAACGGCTCAGCCTGTTGGGGTTGGATTGCTGCTTTTCAGTGTTGGGTCGCGATTCCGCGACGGCAACGACTACTTCTTTTTGGCGGCTGGCTTCGCAGCGGGTTTGGCGCCTTCTTTGGCTTTGGTTGACTTGGGGGCGGCGGTTTCCTTCTTGGCAGCAGCGGGCTTCTTGTCAGCCATTTCCGTGGCTCCTTTGATAGCGGTGCGACTAGAAAAAAGAGATCATAGCCTGCCCTGGCACCCACAGTGGCAGCGATCGGTTGCAGTCTTCTGCGTCGAGACTGAGTCTTCCCTGATCAGCATACACTACGACTTGGATTGACCCTGCAATGTTTTATGTATCGGGTTTGGAAAGTACTGTCAATCGGAAATCTATATGATTTAAGCTGTTGGCATAAATATTCCTGACCTAACTCGAACGTAATTAATTCGCCTCCGCAGCGCAAGTCCGAATCGTGTCAAAACACAGGGCCAAACGTGCCTAATCGAGTGTTAGTTTACGCGCTAGTACCTAAGTCTCACGGGCCTGTTGGGATAGATCGAAGACGAATAGTCTAGTGGTCAGATTGTTAAGTTAGGGTCACGTGTCATGCTGGGTAAACGGCGGCGAAGGCCGTGGTTTCTTAGGAAAGCGGTGGTTCGTGCTCCGAGCATCGCTCGCTCACCTGTTGTGGGAAATCTCGGCCGGGGACTGCGAACGCGTTCGGTTCGCAGAGCGAACCACGACTCTAACGCTGTGTCACAGCGAAGATTTCGGATTGCGTGCCACTGCTTTGCAACTGTACCCAGTTGTTAAGCAGTGCCCAGATGGCTTGGAAGCACTGCTTAACAACCGAGTACGGTTGCAAAGCAGTGGCACGGCAATACCTTGGGGAGCGGATCTCAAATCTAAGCTGTGACAAAGCGCTGGACCAATTGCAGAATCACCGTCGAGTGTCGTACATTTTGGGTGTCGCGACCGTCCGCGGTTCGATTGCTTGTTGTCGACCGATCAGACAGACCCAGGAAGATTCATGCCGGCTATTTTCGAAGATCAGCGTAGCGTTATGTCGCCAGAGATCGATCTGATGGGGCATGTCAACAACATCGAATACCTGCGCTGGACGCAGCGGGCCGCGGTACGTCACTCGGATGCTCAGGGGTGGACCACCGAGGATTACCTGCGATTGGGACAAGGCTGGCTGGTTCGCAGCCATCATATTGAATACCGCCAACCCGCGTTGTTGGGTGACCAGATCATTGTCCGGACGTGGGTCGCCGACATGAAAAAGGTGACATCGCTGCGGCGTTTTCAGATCTTGAGATTGGTGGACGGAGCCCTGCTGGCCGAGGCCTCCACGAACTGGGCTTTCGTCAATTTCGAAACCGGGACTCTCTGCCGCATTCCCAGTGACGTCAGCAACGCCTTTGAAATTGTAGGGGAATCGCCTGCGTGAGCGCAGAAAACGAGCCACAGAAACACACACCAGAAGCACCGCAGCAAGAGGAAATCGTTCCTCCCCTGCAGCGTTTCGTCTGTGTCCTTCTGTGGCTCATTCCTCTGAGTCTTACAGCTCAGTGGGAGTTCAATTTACAGAAAACCCAACTTCTTCAATTCGGCTAAGACTGCGCACGTTCCCACCGTCCAGAAGAAGATTCCGGAGCAGAGGAGGCTGATCTTCATGAACCAGCCTGGTCGCAACGGCTTGGGCAATAGCATGTGATTCAACCACAGCGTGTGCCAGCAGCTGAAGCCCAGGGCAAAGTTGTAAATGGAGGTGGCAATCAGCAGCAGTGCTGTCGGCCGGGCAAGGCCGAGCATCAATACGCCGAAGATGCCGTAAATGGTCAGCACTCCGAAGTACACATACCGGATTGCCTGGCTTTCCATGCGTCGCAGGATCGCACTGGAAGTCCAGAATACGTCGACCCAGCGTCGCACGACACCATCAATGGTACTGGCCATCGTCGGGACCAGAACCAAGGCGCCGCACACCAGCGTCATGGCCCAGAAAATCAATCCGAGCTGCCCGCCGGCGTGTTGATAAACGCCGTCAGCGGTCATGCAGGCCGTCTGATATTCGTTCTCGGTTTGATAACCGCGTTTCAAGAACAGAACCGACAGCATGCTCGGTAGGCCAATACCGAAGAAGCAGGCCGGAGCCCACAACGTCAGTTGATCACGGACGATATGCCGGTACCAGCGTTTCCAGCGGGGTAACGATTCTTCATTCACTATAAACACCGTCCCCTCATGGGACAGTTGCAGATTGTGGCCGCCGACCACGCTGGGAATGGCACCCACGTGGTGTCCCATGCCCCAACCTTGGTCTCGTGTGTAGTTGCTGATGGGGGTGTTCGAGAGACCGCCTTGACCAGAGATTCCCACCAGCGCTGACAAGAAACCAATCATTGCCAGATCGATGATCGGCAACTTTCCATCACGCGCCAGTGACTGGAATACGTTTTCGAGATTGTCACCGTCGCAGGTTTTATCACCGTCAAAGTCAATGAATTTGACCGGTTTTTCGGCTTCGAAGTCGATCGGGATGACTTTCTCGGCGACTCCATCGCAGTCGGCATCGACGGTGATCGAGCTGTCAGGTTTGCCATCATGATCCAGGTCGGGCCACCAGAAATTGGTCTTATTACCCTTGGCGTCGATGCGAGGCACTTTGACGAAATGTTCGGGCTTTCCGTCACCGGTAAAATCAGGCCAGGCATCGTTGATCCCGTCGCCGTCGCTGTCGATGATGGGTTCGCGATTGATTTCCGGCTCAACTTGATCCAGGTGTCCGTCCTTGTCCCAGTCTTCGCCCGCGTCCAGTATGTGATTGTGATTCAAGTCTTCGGCACGCTTGATGGGCACGTTGCCGATTTCCACCCAAGTGCTGGGGTTGGAGTATCCGAACGCCAGCACGAGCAAAAAGCCCATCACGACGATGATTTTGATCGACATGATGGTCTTCAGGGCGTTGTAAATCTTGCCGCCGAAGATCAGGGGAATGAAGCACACCAGGAAGATGAAGTAGGACAGATTCTGCAGGAGAACTTGATCTGTCGGATATAGACTGGGGTTGGGAATGCGTTGCAGATACAACGCAGCACAAGGGGTCGCGGCGCTGGCGGCGAGATACGGAAAGATCGCGCCAATATCTAACAGCAGATAAATCCCGAGCCAAAAGCGAGGCCCTGGTGGGGTGCGAAATTTTCCGGTGAAGATGGGCTCGCCGGTATACAGAGTGTAGCGGCTGATTTCGAGATTATAGACGACCTGCCCCAGAATACTGAGGGTCGCCAGCCACAGCAGTCCGCCGCCGAACTTGGCCGTAATCGTGGGCCCTGTCAGCCACTCGCCACCACCGATGGCCGCCCCGCCCATCAGCAATCCCGGGCCCAGATATGTAAACAACTTGCCCCATTCAAAGCGGGGAGCTTCTATCAACTTGCCTAGGCTCCAACGCGGCATCGCCTTCGAACCGGGGTAAGGAGCTAGATCATCAGATGAAGTTTTTTGTTCGGCCATGAGCAACTGGCTTTCACGGGCTGGGTCGACACATCAGGCAATGATCAACGACACGGCATGAGACTCGTCAAATCGGGAAATGACGGAATCGCTGGGGCCGTGTCAGATCAAACATTGAGATTAAGATGCCCAGCATGGGCAAAAACCCCTCGCTGGTCAAGCGGGTGGAGGGGTGAGCCGTCTTGAGTGGCCTGGTGTGTTGCTGCAAGTTCTATTGGCAAAAAGGTTTGTGATTCTGTCTTGCCGTGCCACAGTCAGTCCAGTGAGAGAATGATCGCGTCTCAAAGCCCGCAAAAAAGATTACGGAAGTGTTAATAATTGGATACATTGCACGAGTGAAGACATGAGGTCATCGTGGCCCACGGCGACTCGAAAAAAGAGACGATGCGTGTCGGCAGATCGCAGGGAGCTCTGGTGACGCGCGGGACGATTCGTTTCGGCGGGTGATGGCGATCACCTTATGGCTGATCCAGAAACTTTTCGTCGCGGAGTTCTTCGGCATCCTTGTAGAGTCGCCAGCGGTTAGCCGCGGCGCCTTGAAACGCTTTGCGGAGACGGCGCGAATGTGATCCCTGATTGGAGATGTCGCGGATGAAGATGCGGGCAATCTGGTTGGGGAAACGACGTGTCGCTGCCCCATAGATTTCCGGATCGCGTTCGCCAGAATCGCCGATCAGCACGAATTTTCGCTGCGGATACTGTTGTAATAAGGCCGTGATACTGCGGGCTTTGTTTTCCGGCCGGAAGACAAACGGCGACAGAATCCGCGAATTTCGCAGGCTGAAGAAACGCAGGTGCAGGCTCCCTTCGGGGAAGCCGGCCGAGGCGATAAATTCGCTCAGCGGTTCGTGCAATTGCCAGGGGCTCGACGAGACATAATGGAACTGAGCCCCCTGCTCTTTCCAGCCTTGGTACAAATTCGCCGCGTCGGGGACAGGTTGGAAATTTCGCAGGAACGTATTCGTCAGCAGCTCTTTCCGATTACTGACGTGGCTGTGCTTAATCGTATCGTCGATGTCCGAAATGATTGACAAGCCCGTGCGCGGCAGGCACAGGGCCTGGCCCGAAAAGATCAGCGATTGCGGATTGGTTAATGCGGCATTGAACTTCACCCAGCCGTGTTCGACAGCGGGATCAGGCAGACTGGCTTTCAGGGCGTCATGCGGAATCCGGACGATCCCTTTGACGTGTCCGTTGGTGCCCGTTTTCTCGATGAAGAAATTTTGGTTGCCGAGCTCAATATTCAGCCGCAATCCACGTTGATTGCCGACAAAAAACGCCTGCGTCCGCTGCTGAAACAGGTCATTTACCGCAGATTTGGTTTTGTACCTTAAATAACGGCGGAACAGAGCCAGGGTGGCTCGTTGCACGCGGCTTTTGCAATGCGGCTCATACACCCAGGCATGAATTGGCAACACCCACGTACGGCCATCTGCATCCAGATAGCCGCAGGTGCGGAATAAAACCACCACTTTTTCGGCGGCGAGGGGTGTCTTGGACGAAACCATGAACCAGATCTCGGTAGCACATCACAACAGTACGCAAGGGCTGGATTGTATCACAAGCGGCAGGAAGTCTCACCCTTGAGGGTACGTCGGGTGGACTGAGGATGAGGTGGGGGAATGACGAATGTCGAAATTCGAATGACGAAAGAATGTCCAATGACCAAATCCGAATGACCAACGGTGCCACAGGCGATCAGAGTTTTCCCTTTGGGATTTCGTCATTCGACATTTGTCATTCTTTCGTCATTCGGGCTTCGACATTCGTCATTCCCGCAAAGCCTTCACGGCCACGATGTCGTGGCCGTGAAGGAGCTATCTTTCAGGCAATAAAAAAGCCCAGCGACCTGCGATCGCTGGGCGAAACTACTCCATCAATTCCGTGTTCCAATAGGCTTCGTCCAGGAACGTTCTCCAGGAAGCATACTTGGCCGATGAGATTTGATGCGTCAATGTCGGACTGCGTTTCGGTTTGACCGGTTTCTGGAACAGCTTCATCGAAGCTTCGTGCGGAGTCCGTCCCCCCTTCCTGACGTTACAGGTCAGGCAGGCACACACGATGTTCTCCCAGGTGGTCGAACCACCTCGGCTACGAGGCATGATGTGATCGAGGCTCAACAGATGAGTGGGGAATTTATGCCCACAATATTGGCATCGATTTTCATCACGCAGAAAAATATTACGACGATTGAACTTCACCGTGTTCCGAGGGAATCGGTCATAGCTCAACAGGCGAATGACACGTGGTACTTGAATGTCGCGATTGACGCCGCGAATCCAGTCGTCATGTTCGTTGGATTTTTCCAACGAAGATCTCCAGTCGCTGACTTCGAGCCAACTCTCGAAATCATAGGCGACGTAGGCTCCATCCTCGACAGTTACGACTTCCGCGAGTTGCTTCCACAGCAAACAAAATGCCCGTCGGACTGACATCACCTGAATCGCCGTATAGAAACGATTCAAGACCAGTACACTCGACTGCATCGCGGCACTAGGCCCCGCATTCATTCAGCACCTGCCTTTAACTAATGGTGATCAGGCTAGCTGGATTTCAATCGCTGAGATTGAGGATCACCCACAAAAACAATGGAGGTCGCTGCAGATCTCGTGCTGGCTAAAGCGACGACTGATCCACAGAGATTTTGTGGGAGATCTGAAATACCGCCGCTTGATCGCGCCCTGCTCCTTTCAAATCACTTACCCGCTAGACACGTATGAGTCGATCAACGTTCGGTGGATACCGAAGCATTGAGGGGTTCCGTTGAATGATGGTCAGTGCCCGTTAAAGGGGACACTGGAGTTGATGAAGGTCTCTATCTAAAAACAGAGGGACCTCCCGCCCGGCCGGACCGGATGCTGAATTCTACTCAGCGGTCAAATGATTCGACAACTAAACGGGGTGTTTTCGCGAGATCTTAATGCGACATAATTTTTTGAGGTGGGAATTCTTAGAAGCTCAGAGTTCACCGAAATCGGAGTCTCGGTCGGAGGTGAGAACGGAGATCTTGTTGCGGGGTAATTCCGGCGTCGGTAATATCGCGATGAGACGGAATGCCTTTCCGGCCAGTCCTTTCGGGACTGTGGTTCTGCATTTTAGGCTAGCTTTAAAACCATTGAAAAGACTCTCTACGTGGCCCCGTTTGAGACGTTTTCCTGCGAGCCTTAGAGGCCCTCACAACACATGTTGCGTTGAACGAACGTCTTGAATTGATGCAGGAGATTTTCACCACGAAATACACAAATGACACGAATAAATCACAGGAAAGCGATTCTCAATTCATTGTTGTAAACTGGAACGGGAGTTGAACACTTCGCGGTTGTTTTCAACAACGGTGATTGGTCGTTCTTCATTCGTGTGATTTGTGTCATTCGTGGTTTTACACCTCTTTTTGTTACTTCGAGTTCGGTTTTGCTAGGCGTTGTTATCCGACCGCGATCAAAACGTCTCGTTTTTGGCCGCTTAAAAATAGAGGAGTCACTCATGAGCGCGAGAAACCTCTCGGCTCAGTTGCGATCTTATTTCGCGTTGTTGTCGACCGTACTCATCTATGTTGTCGTGTCTGGCCTGTCGGCCGCCGCCGCCAGCCCCGTGGGGGAAGTTCGCGTTCATGACTTATCCGGTCAGGTGCGAGCGGGAAAACTGATCGAGATTTCCGACTCCAAGATCAAGATTGTGGGCGCGACGGCAACCGATTGGAATCGGCCCGATGTCTTGCGCGTGGATTGGATGCCGCAGCCTGAAGCTTTGCTGGATAATTCACCCCAAGTCTTGTTGGGAAACGGGGATCGGCTGGGGATCCGGCCGCAAACGATCGATGCCGAAACACTGACGGCCCAATGGGGCCGGTTTCCTGCCTGGCCCCCCCTGGCCGTGCCGTTGGAGACTGTTCGTGGGGCCTTGTTGATCCCGCCGCGGAATCCTCTGGAACGTTCGCAGGCCATCGTCCGCCTGCGTGACCAACGGGAAACTCAGGATATTTTTTACCTGTCCAACGGCGACCGCCTGCTGGGGCAACTTGAGAATTTTCAAGGGGATGCGTTCGAGCTGACGGCTGCGACGGGCAAGGTCAGCGTGCCTGTCGCGACGGTTCGCGCGTTCGGCATGAACCCGGAACTCACCAGTTTTCCGCCGGCCAAGGGGAGTCAGGCTTTGCTGACTCTTTCAGATGGCAGCGTGCTGACGGTGCAAGAAGTTGCCTTTACAAATAAAGAGGGACTTCGTTGCCGGGCCGCCTTCGGCTCCGAATTACAATTTCCCCCCGAGTACCTCGTGTCGCTGCAGTTCCTGGGAGGACGCGTGACGTACTTGGCCGAGCTGGAACCCAAAGAATATGTCTCGACACCTTATCTCTCGCGTAAGTGGCCGCTCCGGAAAAATCAAAATGCCGTCGGGGGGCCCTTGAGGCTCGGGGGAAAAGAGTACGCCCGAGGTCTGGGGCTGCACAGCCAGTCGTTGGTGACTTACAGTTTGAACCAGCAATATACGGTGTTTCAGGCCACGATCGGGATCGATGCCGTGACGGAAGGCCGTGGCAGTGTCATCTTCCGGGTGCTGGCCGATGGAAAACCGCTCTTTACGAGCGACGTGGTGCGAGGTAAGACTCCGGCGATTGTCGTCGGGCCGTTGCCGATGAAAGATGTGGGGCAATTGACATTGGCCGTCGATTTTGCCGACCAGGGAGACATCCTGGACCACGCCGACTGGTGTGATGCGTTGCTCATCAAATCCGCGAAGTGAGTCCCGACAGGCAAATGGTACTTACTTTGCGGCTCGATTCGTGAGCGGCACGGCGCTAGCCGCCGG
>JAZKFE010000492.1:0-6324 GCA_040386595.1 Planctomycetota bacterium
GTGGTGAAGGCTCGTCGCTTACTCATGTAGCGATTTCTGTACTCTTCAAGGACATGCGGCTCGCTTTGTCCCTCCGCGATGATGTCGGCGGCGACTTTCCCGAAGAACCCGTTGAATAGACGAATGAGCTCGGCCACCTGAGCCCGAATGGCCTGTTCGGCAGTCTTTGCGTCGGGAACGGCCAGCTTGTCGACGATCCGCTGCTCGAACATATCCATGACAAGTGCCGCCTTGGTCGGCCACCATTTGTAAAGGGTCGGCTTCCCTACCTGGGCCCGCCGAGCGACCTCTTCGATCGTCAGTTCACGGACCGATTTCTCTTGGAGAATCTGGTAAACGGTATCCAGAATGGTCTCATGGGACGCCGCCGCGACACTGCGCGGGCGGCCGCGAGTCTTCTTGGGTTCGGGAGTCATTGTTACCTCGGATGTATTTTTCGTTACGCTGCGTAATTTCTATTGACGTCTGTTTTGCTGTTGATATTATTTAACGTATCGTAACGGAAATCAATGCCACAGCGAATTGGTCGCCGCTGGCTGGTCCGGTTTCTTCCCGCAAAAGGTCGTCTCATGCAAGGTCTCACGAACAAGATTGCACTCGTCACCGGTGGCAGCCGTGGGCTGGGCCGTAATACCGCTTTGCACCTGGCTCGCAACGGTGCTGATGTCATCCTCACCTATCGTACGAAGCAGCAGGAAGGTGAAGCCGTCGCGGCAGAAATCGCAACGCTGGGGCGAACGGCGGTGGCTCTGCAATTGGATGTCAGTGACGTCAGTCAGTTTGCTCCGTTTCGCGATGTCTTGGCAGCTGCCTTGCAACAACACTGGCAGCGCGACAGCTTTGATTTTCTGATTAATAACGCTGGGATCGATGTGAATTCGAAGTTTGCGGAAACCACGGAAGAAGCCTTTGATAGTCTGATGAATGTGCATTTCCGCGGCACCTATTTTCTTACTCAGCGGATGCTGCCATTAATTGCTGACGGTGGTCGGATTATCTGTACTTCCACAGGACTGACTCGTTTCGCGATTCCTGGCTACGCCGCCTATGCCTCGATGAAGGGAGCGTTGGAAGTCTTGATTAAGTATTTGGCCAAGGAGCTCGGACCGCGCGGTATCAGCGCGAACATCGTGGCCCCGGGAGTGATGGAAACCGATTTCACCCGAGATGCCTTGGGGCACGCTGGCATACGAGATTTTCTCGCCTCGCAAACGGCGTTGGGGCGAATTGGAGTGGCAGACGACGTCGGTGGAGTAGTGACGTTCCTCTGCTCGGACGAAGGTCGCTGGGTCAACGCCCAGCGGGTGGAAGCGTCCGGCGGAATGTTTTTATAGAGTTTTCTCGGTTTTCAATTATCGCGGTGGGATCAGACCTGTTCACACTGGACGCTCTTTGGTGCCATCGATGTTGACGGAGAGATTCAGATCGAAGGCTCTTGTTGGTCCTGTAGACATCGCGTCATCGTGATTTGTTGGTTTCCCCGTGATTCGTGGTCATTTTTCATGGTTTTAGCGGTAGATCTCGCCTCGGAAATTTGTTCCAATGTCATCCTCGATTCTTAGTGCGTTCAGGCTACACTATTGTTGATACTGAAGCGAAGCGCTCATGGCAGATGCACTTGCTGACGAGATGACAACACAAGCCCGTCGCATTGCGGGCGCTCTGCGAAAAGCTGGGTATGCGGCCGATTTCGGCGTGGCGAGCCTGGTCGAGATTGATCGCTTCATGGAGGAGCAGACGACTGACGGTCGCCCGGCGCCACGAGGTCTGCTCTCGAAGGATCTGGGGGCTCGTTTATTTGCTTTAGGGGCATACATTGGCGAGGTTGTTCGCCAGCATGTCGGAGGCAAATGGGTCGGGGATGTGGACGACCCGGAGTTCGAGCTCAATGTGAGTCTGCGGCTTCCCGACAGAACGGTCTGTTTTCCAACGCAGCGGATGATGAAGCGGATTCAGCGGGGGGCATCCGAAGGTATTGCCGCGTGGGGGGCCGCTTGCGGTCTTGATGCTTCGAAGTCGGCACGCCGGCCGCGGGGAGCTGCTGTCTCGGATGGCCAAGAGAGTTCCGCTGCACCTTCCTCAGAAGAATTTGAAGTGGAACCTGTGTCACAAGGATCGAAATCCTTGTGGCGTCTGATGGGACTCGATCGGCGGCCCGTGCAGATTGGTCTGGGGATCTGGCTGCTGCTGGGCTTTCTCGGTGGCTGGTACCCGTTGCTGGCCTCTCTGGCCTTGGTGGCGGCCCTGTTGATCGCGATCGTGTTGTTGGTGCTGTCGTGGTGGGATGCGTTCTTATATGCCTGGAAAAATGAGCCGGGTTTTTGTCTGTTTTTCGTCATTCCGTTGTACTTCATTCGTTACGCCGCTCTGACGTTGCCGCATACTAAAAGATCAATCTGGCTGTTATTGGCCAGTATTGGATTGGGGCTGGCGTCGTTCATGATCTTGGTTCCTGTGCGGGCCGCAGGAGCAGCAGTCGCGGGATTGTTGGGACACAAGGTGCCGGCTCAGGTGGCGATGCAAAAACCGCAGCCAGTGCGGCCGCCTCCACTTTTGCCACCAGGAGTTGTCCCCGGAGTCCCCCCCGACCTGATTCTCCGGCAGCCGACCGCGGAAGAACGAGCCGCCGCTCGCAAACGGAACGCTGCGAAAAAGCCCCAATCGCTGGATGAAGCGATCGTGAATCTCGACTCGCAAGATCGAGCGGCTCAATTGCAGGCAATTACCTACGTGGTGCGTGCCACACCCGACCCTGCGCGGGCAGACGTGGCGACGAAGCTGCTGAGCATGTTGGGGGACAAAATCGATCCTCTGTGTGTCGATGGCATCATCAAATGGGGTGGTGAATCACACTATGAGGGGATGCAGGGGCTCGTCCACCGCATCAAGGGCTATCAGGTCGAAAAGCTGCTGACGGCGATGATACAGATTGATTCTGAGGCGACCCTCGATTTGTGCGGCAAGATGTTTCTGGACCCGGCGACGCGTTGGACGGCGAAGTCGGTTTTGATCAATCAAGGTGCCGGAAGTGAGCGAGTGCTCGTTTCCCTGGTGGGGAATGCCGATAGCGACGTACGGTATGCGGTAGCAGAGATCCTGGGGCAACACGGGACACTCGTGGCGCTCGGCCCCCTGAGCGATCAGCAGGCTTTGGAACCAGACAAGACTGTGCGGCGCACCATCGAATCGGCGATCAAGGAGATCAAACGGCGAGCCGGCAACCGCTAGTCCCCTACCCCTGGTGTGGATCTTGTGCGACTGATTGCTCGACTATTAATGCCAAGGCTGTTGTTGGAGAAATCCCCGCCAATAGTAAAAATTGCTAGTACGCCTTAGAATGACGTGTTATGACACGTCCCATTATTGGCGTTACCGTCGACAACGTTGAGGATACCATTGCCAGCGGCAGGTATGAGAGCAATCTCGCCTATACCCGGGCGATTGCTGAAGTGGGGGGAGTGCCCCTGCTGTTGCCGCAGGAAGTTGAGCTGGCGGACTACTACGTCGAGCTTTGCGACGGCTTGATGTTTACCGGCGGGGCAGATGCCCGGACTGAAGAGTTTGGAGTATCGGCGCATCCCGAGTCCCGCTGTATTGCCGAGCAACGACAGGCATTTGAGCTGGCCTTGCTGGATGCCCTGGCCAGGAAGCCGCAGCGGCCTACGTTGGGCGTGTGCCTGGGGATGCAGATGATGGCGCTGCACTCCGGTGGGCGGATGAATCAGCATTTGCCCGAGACGTTGACGACGGCTGTGGCCGCTCATCAGAACAACCAGCGGCATCCAATCGATGTGGGAATTTTCGCGTCGGCTCTGCTGGTTTCGGCTCAGGGCCACGCGGAGCTTTCCCTTGTCGATATCGCTCACGAGACGGTCGTCTCGTCACATCATCAAGCAGTGGAGAATGCCGGCCGGATGCGAGTGATTGCCACCTCGCCGGATGGGGTGATTGAAGCGATCGATGATCCTGGCCGGCCTTTCTATGTGGGAGTGCAGTGGCATCCCGAACGGGGCACAGGGCTGTTCAATCTCGATTTGATCAGGCGTTTTGTGGAGATCTGTGCTCGAGGCCCGGCATCGCCACCAAAATTCTGAGAATTGTCGCCCTCTTCTGCTGCCGCAGACGTATGATGCAGGGGCGCTCTGTACCTCTCACTCTCATTGAACACACCGTGGCAATTTTGCCGACGGAGTTCATTCTCTTTGCCATCTGACGGCGAAAGCGAGCGCGATCATCTATATCAAAGTCGGCTACGAACTCATTTATGATTGTCCCCAGCCGACGCCCATGCTGCTGATGCTTAATATTCATTACAGCCACGCGTATGAGATCGTCACGCCTGATAATTTGGTAACGAATCCTGCGATGATGATTACTCCTTACCGCGATGGGTTCGGCAATTGGTGTTGTCGACTGGAAGCCCCCGCGGGCAGAACAAAAATTAGCACCTCGGCAGTGGTGCGCTCAACGGGAGTCGCCGAGCCTGTGGTGCCGACAGCGCGACAGCATCCCGTCTGGGAGCTACCCGCAGAGGCGTTGGTGTATCTCCTGGCGAGCCGCTATTGCGAAACCGATCTGTTAACGGAAATCGCCTGGAAACAGTTTGGAAACACACCCCTCGGGTGGGCTCGAGTGCAGGCGATTTGTGATTTCGTGCACAACCATATTCGGTTTGACTACGCCCAAGCCCGAGCAACCCGAACCGCGCTGGAAGGCTATCAAGAACGGGTTGGTGTGTGTCGCGATTTTGCACATTTGGCGATTGCCTTTTGTCGGTGTATGAATATCCCTGCCCGGTATTGCACTGGGTACCTGGGTGATATCGGGATGCCGCCCCCCTACGGTCCGATGGATTTCGCCGGCTGGTTTGAGGCCTTTCTAGGGGGCCAGTGGTACGTGTTTGATCCACGGAACAACAAGCCGCGAATTGGGCGGGTGCTCGTCGCCCGCGGGCGAGATGCCGTCGACGTCGCGATCAGCACGACGTTTGGTCCCAACACGCTGGCCGGTTTTACCGTGGTCTGCCAGGAAGTGCCCAAGCCCAACTGACGGAACTTTGTAAAGTCTGACGAAGAGCTGTTGGCCACAGATTCACATGGACGAGGCACGGCTTGGGGTGTTGTCTGAATCCAAGACGCCGCTGGCTGCGCTGGAAGTGTCCTAATCGCTCTACCCGGAAAAGAGAACGTTCGGGTATACTCTTGTCCGTAAGCGGAGTGTGAGGGATTGAGGCTCGTCGGAATTTCAGGAGGACTGTCAGATGCGACGAATGTTGGCCACTGCGTTTCTCGTATGTGCTGTCATGCTCGGGGTCGGGCTCTTGACGAAGACATCGCGGTCGTATTCGCATGTTCTCGCAGGTGAAGACGCGAGGCCGCTTCACACGCTTCCTCCCTCGCCATTTCCGACTCGCGCACCTCAAGCAGAACCGGGTGGTCTTTTCCAGGGCCAACCTCCTGAGTCACGAACGAGGCCCAGGCGCACAAGTGAGGTCGAATTCCAGGATGCGGCACCCGTAGTGCGTCCTACATCCATTGAGCAACGAGACCGTCTCGGCTCAGAAGTGACGGAGCCAACGGTTGTTTTGAACTCGCGAATCACGATGTCGGTGACTCCCGAACATAAGATTCGTGCGTTCGCTGGCGGTAAAGCTATTGCCGTTGAGAAGTCCGCGCTTGACGCAGGAGCGATTCTGATTACGGCCGAGGAATTTGAGCTGCTACCGCCGACTAAGCCCGGCGGCACGCCTCAGATTCTTTGTCACGGCAACGTGGAGATCGTCAGCGGCCAGTTCAAGGCCAATGGTGCCAAGTTCTCGATGGACCAGGATGAATTGGTCCTGGAGGGGACTGCCGAGCGGCCTGCGGCCCTCTCGAAGTACACCGTTGAGACGTCTGTTGTGATCGCTCCCCCAATTATTCCGATTGCAGACCCCCGTTTCTCAACTCAAGACTCCGTTCTGACTGCTGAGGCTCCGTCCACGCCGGCGAACACTCCACCGGCGCTGAGCCCCGAATTCAGCATTTCGTCGGTCCGGATCAGCTTCACGCGGGCTCTGGATCGATTGCAAGTTGGTCATGGCATCACCGTGACCCCAGCTTTAACCGGCACACCTGCGGCTCAAGAACCATTGATAGCGCCGGTACCTGTGCCTATTCCTCCAAGAAGTCCTGCGCGGACGCCCCTCACGCCATATGATGAACCCAACTTCCTTCCGCCGAAAGCTCCCAAAGCTCAGGACGCCTCAGGTCTTCCTCAAATTGGAGAAGAATCTTCTCCGCCGACTTCGGTACCTCCACGTTCTGAAGGTTAATGATTAGTTCC
>JAZKFE010000493.1:0-2726 GCA_040386595.1 Planctomycetota bacterium
GAATCGAAAGACTTAGCGGTTCGGCAGGAGCCTCACCCTCCCATTTGCGTTCACGTGCCGGAAACACAGCGAGCCTGATCTCATGGCAGATCAGGCTCGGGACCCGGTATCGGACAATATATCTGATCGGAGTACTCTGAGGCTGCTGGCGTATGCCCGACAACAGCGCTCCGGCTGGGGACAAAAGAGAGTTTCTATTCTCTACGCGGCGACACATGAGACCTTTGCTCTGACTACGACCGCGATCAACACGTCTCATGTTGGACCGCGTCAGGTACAAGCAACGGCGGTTAATGTCCGGTCATGGTGAGTCCACCGATCTGGTAACCGGGACTGTAGATGCCATCGGTTCTGCCGACTGACACGCAGCCGGCGGTGAACACGGTGAGCAACACCAGCGCCCATCCGAGGCGATTGAACATGATGCTCCTTTCCTGGGGCTTGAGTTCTGTGCCGTTCCTGCGGCAACGATCAAACTCAATTTGCAGACGCCGTGCCAAAAGGTGAAGAACCGAAACCTGCCCGCAAACAGCAGAAAATGCCGATGACCGCGAGAATCGTCGCATCCGGAATGTCATCGGAATGATGTCGATTGACATCAATTCGTGGACGCTCACCGACGCGACTGCCGCCGATACGGCTGGAGGGGGCAATCTGCGAGGTGAAAGGGAGACGGGGGCAAAAGGAGCAAACAGGCTCTCTTCATCCAACCGGGTAAGCTCGCAGAGCTTGGGGAGCTACAGAGTGGTCTGCGCCCTTTCAAAAACTTGGCAGCCGCGTCAGGCAGGTTGTAAGAAATTCCTGCAATCGTGGCAGCAACGATGCCCTCCAGACGATCAATTTGACGGAAACGCGATCGCCCTGTGGTCGGACAACCGCCAGCTTGCCTTAGCGTTTTTGTTGGGCCCGGAGGATTCGGTCCAGCAAGTTGCCCGATGTGGCAGAAACGGGCACCGCCACAGGTTGAGTGGGCTTCGGCAATTGGGGGACTTGGGCCAGGATCCGGGCTCGGGCCGCGGCCGCTCGTTCCATGACTCGTTTATGCCCATCGGTCATGACAGCCACGGGGGCCGCCATGACCACGGGAGCGGGAGTGGGCGGAGCTGGGACCGTGGCCGGACGAGGTTCCGGAACATCCGCGACACGCGTGTGACGTGCCTCGCGGACGGCGGCGACCAGCTGTTGTTCCTCATGTGACGCACTGGGCGTCGATCCCGAGCTGGCAGTTGGTGCTGCCGGAGTGGCACGGACTGGCAAGGGCAGGGGGACCGTGGGGGCGACCGGAGCCATGGGCAACGGAGCCTCGGCCAACGTCTTGTCGGTTCGCTTAATGAAGTGCAAACCGACTTGAGGTGCCACGGCCGTATTGTTCTGCCCGGCGTTCACACGGAAGCGACTGGAGTGGCCGGCGGTAATCGCGGCTCGGACGGGACGCGGGCCGTCCCAGCGTGACATGCACCACAAGGCAGCCACCAGCAGGAGCATGGCTCCCAGGCTGAACCAGACAATTTGCATACTGAACGTCGAAACCGCAGGCTGAGCTGAAGCGTTTGTTGCCGGGACTGGTGCCAGCCGTGCGGGAGCAACCGGTTGCGCATCCACCAACTGGGGAACCGGCTTGGGAAGCTCGAATGCCGGGCCGGCAAACTGATCCTGAATGCCACCTTGTTCTCCATGAGCTTGAATGACGCCTTGATCCTCGATCTCAGGCATCCCCATCCCCACGTTGGCCCGTACCGCTGGCCGAGACTGCCACGACATCGGCTCGCCTTCATAGTTGGCGGGCGTGGCGTCGTCTGCTCGTGGATGATTCAGGCGCTGAGGGGGCAATCCCTGTCGCGAGTTCGATTCCGGAGCTGTCGCTTGCGAGCGCGGCGGCCGGTTCGATTGCGGCATCATTAAAAGAGGTCCCCCCGTGTGCGGGCCACCTTGCGCGGGAACGTCCTGTAAGTCCTCGGCGGGAGCGAAGCCCTGTTGGACTTGTCCCAATTGTGACTCTTCGGCGTGCCGCCCATTCCGCTGTGTGGTGGGGGCCGGGCCTCGTAGCGGTTTGACCGCAGGTTGCGGCCGCTGCCCGGGACGGCTGAGCGGTAGTTCGCGAGAGGGCAATGTTGGAATCGCCTCCGGAATGCCGGCTGCGTCCGGTTGAGCGGCGGTTGTGGGGGCCATGACGGGCGATGCCACTGGCTCTGTGACGGAGGCTACCACTTTGACCGGAGGAAATTCGGGAAGTCGTTCTCGCTTAATCGTGGCTGGATCGAAGACCAGGACGGTGCCGTTCTCCAACAGCTGTTGCTCGATGGGGCGACCGGAATTCTGCCGCAAGACGGGGCTGGGTGACAGCACACGCACGTACGGGGGCGATTCCGGATCTTGCCGCAACCACTTCATCACGGTGATCAATGTGGCCTGATCTCGAGGGACCGGCACGACAATCGGTTGTGGTCCCAGATTCACAAACGCCAGGTAGGCGAGAACGGGTTGCTTCGTATCGGTGGTTACTGGAGCGATGGCCCCGGCGGCCGTGGTGTCACCCGCAGCGGTGGCTTTGGGGTATTCACGCAGTCCCGATTTACTATTGAGGCGGTGTGATTCCAGCAGAACCACATCCCCATTCATGACCTCATGAGGAGAATCGGGCGACAGAAATGTCTGTAGGCCACCTCGTCCCTGTCGAACGATACGCACGCCACCGCTGGCAGTTGTTGTCGAGCCCCCCGCCAGTT
>JAZKFE010000493.1:2736-3550 GCA_040386595.1 Planctomycetota bacterium
CCCAATGTGATACGTTCGCTCTGGTGGAAGTACACTCCCGGCTGAGCGATCGCCCCCATAATTCCGAAATAGCCCCCTTTGGTAGACGTCTGCCAGACGGGCGACGAATAGTGCCGGGCGACTCCGGGCATTAGGCCCGGCAGAAGTTGTTGCTGCGGAATATTTTCCGACTGAGGTTGGAACATCGGATCGAATGTCGAACCGGGCAATGACTCGGCATTCGGATCCGAATTGCCGCCTAAGGCCGAGCTGTTCGAGTAGCGAGGATCAACGATGGCCCCGTTTCGCGCACGGTTCAGCTCGGCATTACGAGTTCCGTCGACCATTCCTGGTTGCGATGACGTAAAGACTTGTCCCCACGCCGTTAACGGTGCGAGTACCAGTGCAGTCAAAAGAATGTTACGGACGATGGTCATTCCTTGACCTCCTACAGACGGGACGTCTATTCGAGACGCAGAATTGACGTCCCCAGTACGAAAACAGCGTTTTGTCGTCGAAACCATCGTCTAACTTTCGCAGCAAGATTGAGGGAAATTCTGCAAATGACGGTTAGGTTAAGTTTGGCAATTGGCGAGAGCCTGCAGTGCCGGTTGCGTGTAGTGGTATGGGGTGTTTCGGGGACGTGAGTTGCGTCTATGACAGTGACACGTGTTAATTTGTTGATGATCGGCAATGACAGAAAGAGAGGCACTTCTCGTTTGGCCTCTCGAATTAAGATCTGGCGAGGTGGTTGGTTCTGGGGTCGGGTGTTCAAATTTCCTGACTCTACCGGATTGCAGGTGTGGTTTTTCGTCGCCCCAGCAGGGAAGTCGCG
>JAZKFE010000494.1:0-8791 GCA_040386595.1 Planctomycetota bacterium
TGATCGCGCGGCGAATCTTGGCTCCTCGTCCGATCTGCACATAATCCAGCAGAATCGAATCATCGACCTCGGCGTATTCTTCCACCCGCACATTGCGCGAGAGGATGGAACGCCGGACGCGACCGCCGCTGATAATACAGCCGCCGCTAATCAGACTGTCGTAGGCAACGCCAGTCCGCGGGGGATTCCACGTGTGGTCCGCAAACACGAATTTCGGTGGGGGATCGGCAGGCTGATAAGTACGAATGGGCCAGGTGCTGTCATACAGATTCAGCTCGGGCTTCACCGCGATCAAATCCATATTCGCTTCGTAGTACGCTTCGAGCGTTCCCACATCGCGCCAGTAGGACGTGCTCCCGGTGTTCTTATCACGAAACGGGAAGGCTCGCACAAAGTGGGTATCAATGATCCGGGGAATGATGTTGCGGCCGAAGTCATGAGCGCTTTGGTGATCGGTCGCGTCACGACACAACTGGTCGAACATGAAGTTGGCATTGAAAACATAAATGCCCATCGACGCCAGGCAACGCGTCGAATCATCTGGCATTGGATCAGGGTCAGAGGGTTTCTCACGGAACTGCACGACTCGCTGATTGGCATCGATCTGCATGACGCCAAACTGGGTCCCTTCGGCCAAGCTCACCGGCAAGCTGCCAATGGTGACATCAGCCCCGGACTTCACGTGCTCGTCGATCATCACCGAGTAATCCATCTTATAGATGTGATCACCCGCAAGAATCAAAATTAGGTCGGGGCGATTTTTTTCAATCGAGTAAATATTCTGATAGACCGCATCCGCGGTCCCGCGATACCAGCCTTCGCCGATCCGCTGCTGCGGGGGCAGAATATCAATGAATTCGTCGAGTTCGCGGCACAGGAACCGCCACCCTAGGTTGATGTGCCGATCGAGACTAGTTGCCTTGTACTGCGTCAGCACCAGGATCCGCCGCAAACCACTGTTGATGCAGTTCGAAAGCGGAAAGTCGATAATCCGATACGCCGCACCAAACGGAACGGCCGGCTTGGCCCGCTCCCGAGTCAGCGGCTCCAACCGCGTTCCCTTGCCACCTGCCAGAATCAACGCCAGCACACGTTTCATTCCAATAGTCCCTAGTTGTGTATTGCTTCGATGTTGAAGTCCCGCAGTCCGGTCAGCAAACAATCCCAGTTACTGACGATGCTGGACGAGGTCAAACACACGTTCTTTTCGAGCGCACTTCCATTACGACCGTCATGTGACTTTCAACACGCAGCGCGAGAACCTGGCAGCCAATCGGCAGCGTGCTATTCAATCACGCCTGACTTTGCGCCGCGTGCTTTCGGGCGATTCTTGCCGTCCACAAATACGACCTGCGGCTGATGTCCGGAGTACTGCGATTCCTCGAACTGAGCGTAGCTACAGATGATGATGACATCCCCAGGGCGAACCAGGTGGGCCGCCGCCCCGTTGATGCAGATGATCCCTGAGTCTGCAGCCCCCTCAATGGCATAGGTCGTTAACCGATTGCCATTGGTGACGTTGTAAATCTGAACCTGCTCGTACTCAATGATGTCAGCCAGCTTCATCAACTGGTGGTCGATCGTCACGCTACCTTCGTAATGCAACTCAGCTTGAGTGACCGTGGCTCGATGGATCTTCGATTTGAGGAGAATTCGGTTCATGCGCTCAATTTCAACAACAATCTCGCGGCAGACCCCGATGACGGGAATCTGAGTTAAGTCCATTTTGACAATGGCATCATAACCATTGCCCCGGCATTGGGGAACCGGTCTTGTTGTGGAGATTTACGGGCGCTCACCGAACGAATTCGAGTTCACCGAGTTGTGATCACTGACGGAGTGTGACTTCGGCGAATGCAAACGGGATTCCCAAAGAAAGAAATCCGCCTGGCTTCCGGGGTCAGTTTCCAGAAACAAGGCGGATTCTGCGACGATATTGAAGTTCGCTCCTCAGTTTTTTCCACAGTCCTCAGGCAAGAGGACTGGCCAAAATGTGAGAGGCGACTGTTGTTGACGGAATCTGGTGGCAATAAATGCATCAACCTGATGGCTTGGCGATCAGTTGGGGAGAATCAACTCCTGCCCCTCGCGAACGGCATCCGGCCTAGCCAGTTGTGCACGATTTGCCGCAAAAATGTCTGAAGCACGCTTCGCGTTGCCATAAACTTTCTGAGAAATCTTCTCCAACGAATCTCCCTTACGCACCTGATAGTGACGGGATTGTCCCGCCGCCTCACGTGGTGGATCATTCGCTGGTGGCGTTACGAATTCTTCGCCCTCGGGGTCCAGTGGCTTACGAGCCGGATTGACCGGCACGCCCCGATTGTTCGAGAACGGTGCCCGACTGGGGGCGAACAACTTGCGGACCTCTCGCGTTTGCGGCGCCGCAGTGGTGTCCGCTGTCTGATCAACCGTTTTCTCGGGTTCAACATTGCGATTGGTCGCAATCGATTCGGCATACGGGGCAATCGGCTCAACAGTACTGACGTCGGTGATCATCCCCCGAGCCTTCTCTGCATGAGCAACCAGCGACTTCCCAGTCGCCGACTCCAAGGACTGGCCGCGCGGCTTGGTCGCCATCTTATTGTTAGCATTGCTGGCGGGAATCACGATGGTCGCCCCCAACGGCAGGCGATTGGGATCAGTCAGAACGTTCCGATTCGCTTCGTAAAGCTCTTGAAAACGCCCCTGGCTACCCAGGTAGTGCTGAGCAATCGTCGACAGGGAATCCCCGCTTTGGATCACATGGGTTTGCGAACCAGTTTGTTCGATCTCAGTCGGTCGTCTCGACGAACCAACCCGCGGCTGCGTGGGAATCGCATTCGCGTCCTGGGCTCCATGAGGTCCCCGTGCTACCTGGAATGGATCTTCCTGGTCATCGAGCCAGTTCGGGGGAACGGTATTGGCCGGACGACCATTCTCACCCGGACCACCCTTGCCTCCGGACGATGACTCATCCTGATCAAACTCGACATCCCCCGTCATATACGGAGTACGCGGCCTCTCTGCGATCCGCTCGTCAATCTTTCGAGCAGTCCTCAGTGTCGGCTTGGGCGTTTCGGACACTTGTTCCCGTCGAAACAGGAATGCCCCAACAACCCCCAAAACCAATACCCCCAGGGAGAGTCCGACCTTCAAATCGCGCTGCATGTTGACACCCTCACTTAAGACTTGAGAAAAAGTTCTCGTCTAATAAAGGTATGTGTCATAAATCACACACAGGCTCGCCACTTTTTCGAAAATTCACCAATTCGTCGAGTTTTCGCCTCAAGCCGTGCCGTTTATCGCAATCACACAGAACTTACCGTCCCGCCCAAGCAACGTTCTTGAGGCCATTTTCCATCGCGAGTGTTTTTTGCCCAACCGACTGTCGGTCGCACCGGCGCCGTTTTGAATTCCCCAAACAGCCATGAAGTTTTAGTAAAGAACGACTAAGCCACTCACTTTAACAAGGGAATGCATCACCATGCCCCGTTTCTGTTAAGCATGAAAGAACCGGGCGTAGCGGTTATTGCGATTGGGTAATTTGAGCTAGAAGGTGGCGAGGAACGGTCGCTGTCCGCGTTTTAGCTCGACCGCAAATACAAAAGGAGCGAGACGGCCTCGAAAGACCGTCTCGCTCCAGTTTCTGTTAGTCAGTTCAGCGCCCAAGGATCACGCGGCTTCGCGGTGCTGCTCAGCAGGACGCTCGGCTTGGAGCCAGTTGCGAATCTGCTCGAGTTCCCGCGACCACGATTTTCCGAGACGTCGTTCGAAGAACGCACCGTACAGCAACGCGATCGTTTCGCTGAAGTGGCGGATGCTTTGGATGCGATTCTCCAACGGCGGGCGGCCGCCCGATTCTTCGTTCTCGATCTTGGCCCCATTCAGGGAGATCGTTTCCGCCTGCAAGACGAAGTCGTACTGCTCGCCGCAGCGAGACAGAATGATCCCGGCCTTACGCGGCAACTTGCCCGACAGCACTGCCTGATGGGCCTCCGGCAATTTCACCGGCGATTCATGTGTAATCGTGTCTTTACCCGACTCACCGCGAGCACATTCCAGACGCAAGGTTTTCACCATCATAGCCGTGACTTCAGTGCCATCCGCTAAACTGATCGTGTCGGATTGAGTCTCCAGATACCACCACAGCCACAGCAAAAACTCGTTGCCGAAGTAGTCGAAATTACCGGATTCTTGATTGTGCCAGCTGATTGGGGGCTGGATTTCTCGCGTATGGAACGGAGTCGGATCGGCTTCGGCGAGAGCCATCCGATGATCTTCTTCGACCGCCCATTCGCTGGCGAGCTTGGTCGAGGTAAATTGCTCGAGCTCCAACTCAAACGCATCGGCGAACAGGTTGGTACACAATTCCAAAGATGCGGGGCTGGACGTGCCGACGTACAAAATCCCCTCACGAGCATCCCACAGTACGGGGAACTGCTGCATCTTGCGGTAACGCCCCGTCTTGAGCTCTTGTTCGCAGCGAGCTTCAACGGATTCTTTGGCTTCTTGCTTTTGAGCCTTCGTCGGCCGGCCGCTTTTATTTTCTGCGGCTAGAACCGCCAGCTCCATCTGCAGCCAAGCCTTCTTCAAGGGGGAGGGAATCTTGTTCGTATCGATGCGAACCGCACAATGCAGTGCGTCATCGATCATGGCCTTTTCCCAGCTGAAATCGAGATCAAACAGATGCTCGCCCGCCAGAAAGCCAACTTGGGCTCCGTCTCCGGTGGCTTCAATCTGCCCGATGGCATGCTTGATCAAGATATCGAGATGTTCGGGGGCGAATTGCCGCGGCCCGTCGCTGACGACCCGAAATCGTTCGCACGTGATCCGTCCCGATAGAAATCCCATTCCGGCTCCTACTTACTGAACTTAAGGAAATATCACCAAACCGGCAGGCACTTTGGCGGCAACAAACGCCATCGCAAATATGTCTGTCGTCGGTGCGCGAGGTTTCAAACGCAGAGCCAGGTGTTGATCCGATCGTTGCCCGATGCAACGCTTTCGGCCACCCAGCGACATTCTGGTGCAGTCAGCCCAGACTACCCCTGACCGGTATCGGCGATCGGTCGATAGGGGTGCGATCCGAGATTTCGGAGCACGCACAAGCTACCAGAATTGACCAATACCGATTTTCGGCACGTTCGAACGGAGGCCGTCACGATGTTTCGCCGAGTGCCTCGTTTCGCTGTTTATAGTCGTTGATCGCTCCGCGATCAAAACGCATTCGCAGCAGCGAGGTTGAATGAGTATCAATCCCACAACTGCAAACGTGGCGTTGAGGCGTGAACGGGTACAGCCATTGAATGGTGGTCCCAGTGTAGCGATCCCAGACGCAGTCTTGAGAAACAATGCTCCCCTCGCCTCGGTAATCCGGGGCGAGGGGAGATAAATCAGCCGTTTCGAGCCCAAGCCCACCAAGTGACGGCTGCCCCCGGCTTGAACACTCCGATTCCCAACAGTTATTTCTGGTTCGCAAAGCAATACAAAAACTCTTGCCGTTGACTGCCGCTGCCTTCGGCCACGCGTAGAAAAATCTGTCCGCCGCAGATTGCCGGACTGGGGAAGGAATCGTCGCCGACCTTGTTTTCGGCCACGAGGTCGAACTTCAGCGGATCGGGGCGGTACACATACACGGTTCCCTTTTCGTTGGCCTGATAAATATGGCCACCCGCCAGGACCGGAGACGAACTCACCGGTCCGCTCAGCCGCTGCTTCCACATCTCTTTGCCATCGTCGCCGCGCCAGCACATCATGATGCCATTGTCGGTCAGAGCGTACAGATGGCCCTGATACGCCAACATCGATTGCTCGTAGCATTTCTGCGTGTTTTTCCACAACACTTTCCCGCTGCCATCCGCACGAATGGCCAGGGTCTCGGCCTTAGGATAGCCGCCGCTCGCGAAGACGATGTTCTTGTCCCACACCATGGTGCCGCACGTGGCATGAGTCGTCCCAGCCGTCGTCCACAGCTCTTTCCCAGTGGTGGGGTTGTACGCAGCCACCTGTTGTGCCCCACTGATTAACAGCTGATCCTTGTTAGAAATGGGGGCGATCACCGGAGTGGAAAACGTAATATTCTTCGGCCGGGCCGACTTCCACAGACGGTTGCCCTTCTGCCGATCGAAACCCGCCAGAAAACTTTCGCCGTCATATTCTGCCGCAATGATCACCGAATTCCCATAAATCACGGGGGATGGTGCGTAGCCGTATTCATACGTCTTGGGATGAAAGGCCCCCGCCGCCTGCTTCCACAGCACCTTGCCGTTGAAGTCCAGAGCGACCGCCTCCACCTGATCGTGGTTGTAGAATGTGGCAAACAAGCGTTCGCCGTCAGATGCCACGGTCGGCGTGGCTTCGGTATTTTTGGGATGATTCTTCGCAGGAAAACCACCCTTGTTGACTTCGGTCTGCCAGAGCTGTTTCCCGGTCTTTCGATCAAACGCCAGCACCGAGTGAACCTGCTTTTCCTCGTCTGCCGTCGTCAAGAAGACTCGATTCCCGACGACCGTGGGCGATGAATGCCCACGTCCCGGAACGGGCGTTTTCCAAACAACATTGTCGGTTGCACTCAGCTTGGTCGGAACGGGTTGCTCGTCGCCAATCCCGTTACGCTGCGGCCCGCGCCACCAAGGCCAGTCGGTCTGCAGCGAAAGTTTCGGAAACTCTTTCAGCCCTGCCTCTTCCTGAGCGTGGCTGAGGTGCCCCCAATTGAGCAACGCCAGGAAGGCGCCAAAACACGTCAAACTCTGGCGGAACGACTTCGTCATCACAGGTTGCATTCCTTATTAATATTAATATGGAGAGCCGGTCGTCGATTGAATCCGGCGGTTTTCTACGCAAGCATTACATCAAGGTATCTCGATGCCGGAATCCCTGTAAAGGGACTGTCTCGTGATCCCGTGTGGCGTATTGTATCCAAGATCCACGACAAGCTAGACCGCAACGGATTTTTGAGAACGAACTCTTCAGGGATCTTGGCGGACTCGTGATTCGAATCCATGGGAGGGTGAGGCTCCTGCCGAACAGCTAAGTCTACTGAGATTCGAAAGACCGAGCGGTTCGGCAGGAGCCTCACCCTCCCAAATTCCTCAACGGCGTTCAACGGCGGCGCAGTTCACCGCGGCGCATCTATACGGTTGAATTGCCCACCAAATCCCCAAAACGGCACGGCGGCCGATGCGGGCAGTTGCGGACTCGGTCATGGCAGATTTATGATAGCAACGCATCCATTGTGTTCGATCCGCAGAGTTCTCCCCGAGATCGCTTACGAAACGCTTGGTCGGTCAGATAGCAATCACAACCAGCCCCAATGCCATCCATCAATTTTTGATTCCTATTTCCCGCATCTGATTCGAATGTCCTAGTTGTTTGTTCTGAATTCGGTTTGACGTCACAACATATCGAGCGTGACCGAAGGCATTAGGTTCGATGTCTCCAATCGTCCTGTGAACGGATTATGGCTTCAGACCAGGAACTCAGCGAACGTCTGCTGAAGAACGACCGAGCCGCCTTCGAGGCCATCGTTCAGAAGTACCAGCGCGGCGTGTTCGCCTATTTGCGATCCCGGCTTCTCGCTGCCAGTGACGCCGAAGACCTGACTCAAGAGGTCTTTCTCCGGTTCTATCAAGCCCGCGAACGATTTGATACCACCAGTCTCATTCGCCCCTGGCTGTTGGGCATCGCCCGCAACCTCTTGAAAGAGCACCTGCGGAAACTGAAACGTCGCAAGGAAGTCGCCTGGACTGAATTGTGCCTGGAACTGGACGACATCGTCCACCAGCGCCCCGGCGAAACGAACGAAGATTTTCTCGCACATCTCCCGCATTGCATCGGTGAGCTCGGGCAAAGCGCCCGCGAGGCGATTCAATTGCGATATTCGGGCAGCCTCTCGTTGCTCGATATTGGACAACGGCTCAAACGCAGCGAAGGAGCCATCAAGCTCCTCATGTTTCGAGCCCGCCAAGCTTTGAAATACTGTCTGGATAATAAGACGCGGAACCCCCATCTATGAGCCAGCTCACCGATCAAGAGCTGATCCAGCTCGTGCAGGAAAAGCTGCCGGAAGAACTGACCGAGACAGAACTCGACCAGTTACGGGAGCGGTTGCGCGTTTCGGCCGAGCTGCGAGACACATTGCTCGAGCAGTTGCACTTCGAAGCCTATCTCAACGAGGCTCTCGGGAAGTTTGAAGTATCGATCGATGAGATCGTCGCCGTCGGTCCGCAGTCTCGCAATCGACTCAGCGGGTACTGGGGCTGGACGATCGCTCTGCTCGCTGGATTTTTTTTATGTTCCATCCTCGTCGTGGTCGTGCTCCCGCGTGCGAAACCGAAAGCGAAGCCCGAACTAGCTGCAGAGGCCGCAGTAAAAAAGGCCGAGAAAGACTCCGCCTTCGCCAAGCAGCAGGCTGACGGCGAAAAGGTGATTGCATCTACCAAGGCCGTGAAATCCGAGCCTCATCCACCCGAAACAATCGCAGCGGCCCCAGCTAAACCGAACGATCCAGTAGCTGCCAAGCCGGCCCCCGTGTCGCCCAAGGAGACGATTGCTGCCGATGCGCCGTGGGCCCAGTTGGTCAACAGTGAAACGCCGCCGCAAGCGGCCGTCGAAGCCAGTTATCAACCTCAAGGAGACCAGTGGGGGCTCCGTCGTGAGCGACTGCAACAATGGCTTGAGCCGGTGCCGAATCTGCCGCACCAATTTCACGAAAGCCAACATGGCGAGCTACCACTGGCCAGCTTTGATGGACTGTTGAAACTGCGGGCTCCATGGCCGGCCGATGCGGTGCTGCGGCTGTCGCCTTACG
>JAZKFE010000494.1:8801-9707 GCA_040386595.1 Planctomycetota bacterium
ACGACCATTTTGGATTGCGGTTGCACTTCTGGAACGGTTCCGAGGGTGTCACCTTCCAGTTCAGCGACCGGCCGTCTCCCTGGTGGGGAGCCTATGCCACGACTCGCAAGAATGGCGCTCCCAAACCAGAAACACGCGTCCTGATTGGAAGCGCCGACGGTCGCATGGATCCCGCCTTGCACGGCCCGATCGAATTTCGATTTCAGTCCGGTTCGCTCGTCTTCAGTCGCGGTGACCTGCGGTTGATGACAGTGCCGTTCGCACAGCCCCCGGGCGAGGTCTTTTTTGAAGGTCGCGCAGCGTTCAGCGGTTTCGCGATGTACCGCGGTATGCCGCTACCGGACGAGACTTTTCCCACGCGGCTGTATGTGATTCGTACTGAAAATCCCGCCCAGTTAACGACTCAGCCGAAACTGGGGCAGGGTGCGATCCTAAGTGCTCTGCCCGACGGCAAACTGGAACTCTCGTCAGAGAAAACTAAGGAACCCTCTCTAGTTTCGATTCCCTTGGAATCGTCCGGTTTGCGGGAGATTATTCTGCAAATTGAAGGGGCCACTCCCGGTACCGGAGTGTATTTGGGAACGGGGGCAGGACAACCGATTCACCGACTGGGATTCTGCCGCGAGAACGGTACGAAAGCCACCTGCCTGGCCTGGCTGCGTCCGGGCGAACAACATGTTGATTTTTCTTATGACGTCCAAAACCAGATCGTTCCATTTACCGGCGACAAGCAATGGCTGCGGCTGGTCATGGGGGTCGGGTCGTTGAAATGCTGGATTAGCTCCGACGGCATCCATTGGGGCCGGGCTCTCGATCCATTACGGTCGATCCGCGGGGGCTGCTTGGAATTTGGCCTGTATGCCCTCCCCGGAGAAGAGAAACGCAGTATTACCCTAGGTCGCGTCG
>JAZKFE010000495.1:0-2763 GCA_040386595.1 Planctomycetota bacterium
GGCGAGGTTGCAGGCCACTTGCACCAGCGGCGGCGTGGCCTGGGTTTTGCCTGGCGTCTCACTTTTCGGTTTGGTTGTGGTTCCTGCGGTTGGGGGAGCCGTGGTGATGCTCCAGATGCCGCATTGATCGAGCGGACCAAGAGTCACCTTGTCGGACTTCTCCGGCAACGGGCGTTTTTGGCCTTGAGGATCGACCAAGACCAGCGATTGCTCCAACGCCGTGGGGGGGACTCCCAGTTGGGACAATTTCAAATCCACCACCGCCCCCGTGGAGAGCGATTCGCGCAGCTCGCCTCGCTGACCGGCGAACCACGTTAAGACGTTGCTCGTCATGATGGGGAAGACCGTTCGCAGTGGCAGATCCCCTTCATCGAGATTCACGGTTAACACCGCGACTTTACCGGCAGGATGTTCCAGGGCCGCGAACAACGGGTCTCCGGACAGTGCCGAGACCAGGACTTGAACTTGCTCCGGATTCGTGAACGTCAATTGATGGGCTTCGGGCATCAACACATTGTCGAGCCTCACATGGGCCATCAACGGTGAGTCTTTATTCTGCTTGGTCACGATGGGGTTGGGCAGTTTTTCCCCCAGCTTCCAGAACTCCGTACTACCGTGAGGATCAATGACCAGCACAGGCCCAGAGGGAAGTTTTTCGGGGACCGCTCGATGAAAGATAGTGACCGATCCCGCCGAGGCGACTAGAGGATCGGTTGGCTTCTTCACGGTCAGTTGCACCAGTGGATTGGCTTCGAACACTTTTTCCAGAAAGAGATTGCCTTCAGTGACCAGCGTGACCGGTTGCATCTCCCGTTTCGGCAGGATCGCCAAGGCCTGGTTGTCGGCTTCCAAAGCATCGGGATGATTCAACCGGGCCAGCAGAGTTCCGCCCTCGGCGGTTGCCTTCTCGAAGACGTGACTCCATTCGCCGCCAGCTGCTAACTTCAGCGGGACGACGTCCAGCACTTCACCATTCAAATCCATTTCCAGACGGCATTCGACAGGTTCTTCTGACGCGTTGACGACTTCAACCAGGATCTCGTAGCCCATCGGATCCAGTAAACTGCGTCGCGCCTGGAAACGCGTGATCCCCACATTTCCCGCCCGAGTGCCGACAACTGCCAGCTGGACCGTGGCCGGTGTTGCAGCATCTGTCGTGGTCGCCACAGAACCTGCGGTGGCGGTTGGCGTTGGCGTCGGTGCGAGATACGTTTCGCTGCCAGTAAAGCAGCCGTCAGTCACGACGATCACTTGCCCGTTGGGCGAGCTACCGATCAGCCGCTTCGCCAAGGTGATCCCGTCGGCGACGCGAGTCGGGCCGTCGGTTGGGATGATGCCGGCGAGTGCGTTGTAGAGTGTTCGGGGATGGCCCGTCAGACCACAAATGACTTGCGGTTGAGTTCCTGCGGCCACAATGGCCATCTCGTCCTGAAATCGCAGACTGGTGATTAACTGGTTGGCCAGAGTTTTGGCTTGCTGGAGTCGCGAAGGCTTGATATCGGTAGCACGCATGCTGGCCGAATTGTCCACGACGAGGACCAGTTTACGCGCTTGCCGCGGCTGCCAGGAGAAGTAGGGCTCCGTCAACGACATCACCAGCAGGCAGAGCATCAGCAATTGGATCAACAGCGACAGTAAATGCCGCAAGTGTTGCCAGATCGAACGCGGGGGTTTCTCCTCGTAAATCTGCCGCCAAAACAGAATAGTCGAGACGGGAACGCGACGCAGCCGGATCTTTAAGATGTAGAAAACGATTACGGGCCCGGCGAGGAGCAGCCACCAGAATGCCGCAGGTGTGGCGAAATTCATTGGACTTCTCCCGCTGCCCGCATCATGCGCAGGATCAGTTCATCAAAAGGAACGGCCGTCGGAGACTGCGTGCAGCCCAGTCCGTACTTGCGACCGTAGTGCCGGACTGATTGCTGGTGGTCTTGAAAAATCTGTTTGTACCGTCGCAACGCCTTCTCGGTGATGGTCACCTTCTGGCCGCTCGAAGTTTCGATATCGACCAGTTCCAGCTCACCCAACAGTTGCGGATTGGCTTCGGCGGCATCGTGAATTTGCACAATGTGCGGTTCATAGCGGCGGTGTCGCAGGACATCCAAGCCGTTGGAAAAACCTTGCGGATCGAACAGATCGCTGACGACGACGGCCAAGCCACGGCGTTGGCTGCGCTGGGTGAAGACCGAGGCGACTCGGGACAAATCGGTGGCCGGGCCTTGGGGCTGCAGGTTTTCTAAAAATCGCAACAGCGACAAAATCCGATCCTTGCCGCGAGTCAACGGGAAGTCGGCCACGATCTCGTCCGAGTACGCCACAACGGCAATCCGGTCGAGATCTGCCAAGGCAATATAAGCGAGGGCGGCGGTCACTTGCCGGGCATAGTCGAACTTCGCCGGAGTCCCGAAGCCCATGCTGAGCGAGCAGTCCAGAAAGAGGTAGACGTGCAGGTCTTCCTCTTCCTGGAACCGCTTCAACAGCAATTCTCCATGCCTGGCGTAGACGTTCCAGTCGAGGTACCTGAAGTCATCCCCTGCGGTGTATTCACGGTGATCGGCAAACTCGATTCCGCCCCCCAGCTGCATCGTCCGGCGTTGCGCGAGCAACGATCCGCGGAAGACCCGCTTAGAAATCAGCGAGAGGTATTCGAGCTGTTTCAGAAATCGAGAATCGAAGAGTGCCATAGGAAGGAGCTGCTGGAATGACGAATGTCGAAGCCCGAATGACGAAACCCGAATTTAGAAAACGACGTCGTGTTTGGAA
>JAZKFE010000496.1:0-2253 GCA_040386595.1 Planctomycetota bacterium
TGTTCGCTCCGCTCACCCAGATTCGAGAATCTGGGCTACCCATCGACACCGTCGATTCAGACGCAAACGCTAAGTTCAACCGCTCTCACCCCGGTGTTGCAGGACGGGACGATACATCCGAATTTTCAGATGAATTCGGTGATGTTTTAGCTCGCTACTGCGACTGCGTTCTGTTCGCGGAGTGAACAACGACTATTTACGAAATCCGGGGCCTTGGAATTTTATTGGGGTAGTTAGGCCCCGCCGCTCGCTTGGGTTTTCGATCGCGAGGAGGAGATTCCCGGGGTGGTTTGGCTGCTACGGCCGGAGGGCTCGCTGGTGTCGGGGGAACCTCTGGGATGACTTTCACATCGTCCATGAACTCCAACCGGAATTTGTCCGCCAACGTCTTCTCTAACTCCTGCGGAATGTCTCCGAAGCGGAGCACCTCGCCCCCCTGTAAGGCGGCTAATGGTTTGCCGTTCAAATAGGCCACTCGGTTGGAGGCCGTGCTGATGACTCGGGGATGGGGCGTCAAGATGCCGACCAGATTCAACGGGTCGGCTCCCGAGACCACGACCAATTCTTTTTGGCCCGGTTCGTCTCGCAGTTGCCGCAAGGTACGAATCGTATCGCCCAACGCAAACTGTTCACCCGCCACACCCGTGATAAAACGCCCGCCGCGGATCTCGCCACGAGCTTCCAATCGACGATAGACTTGTACCAGTTCCCACCACTGCGGCGCCCCGGCTTCCCGGGTGAGCAGATCGCGGAAGATGACTCCCCATCGTCGAAGAAGTTGCCACGCCCATTGTTCGGTGATGGTCTCTTTCGGCACATCGGGATTGACGGCCGTGCGCCACAATGACCACCGCCCGACTCCAGAAGTCGATTGCCGAGTGCGCACGGCTCCGCGTCGTAGTCCATGCGAATCGCGGCCATTCGTGGACGACTTGCTGGCAATCAACCGTCGCAAACCACCAAATCCATCGGCCGTTACAAAGCCTTGAGTGATCAATTCGCCTAAGACATCGTCCAGTTGTGCCGGCAGGGATCGAGTCGCCCCTAATAAATCGGCGGCAAACATGGCACCGCGGGCAGTCAGTTGTTCCAGGATTTCTTGCGCCGGAGTGCTTAGCGTCAGCGGATCAAGGGCCGGGCTACGAGCCGTCAACCAGACGATATCTTCTCGCAGAAAGATCGACACCGGCGCGACACGCGTCAAACTGGCCATCGGCCGGCTACGATCCGGATCACGCTTGGGTGGGAAGAGCCGTCCCCAACCGATTTCTCCCGTCAGGCATAACTCGTCGAGCCACCCCGGCTCGTATTTTTCCACGCGTGCAGGCAGCAAGTCCCGCTCCCAGCTGACGGCCGGAACGTCGATTCCCTGTAGTTGTCCCAAGACTTGATAGACGCCATTCGTCCCCGTGAGCCGTTGTCCGGCGGCCAGCCCTTGATGCTGCGTCAGGAAGCGAATGTAGGTGTCGACTTCGACCGGCTGGATCTCTTTCCGCAAGCCTTCCAATGTCAGCCGGTGAATTCGAGCCAACAGGCGGCGATGGCACCATTCGATTGGCGGCGGTGATGCTTCCGCTGGCGGATCCGTTTCCTCAGCTTGGCCGTCTTCAATCGTCAGGGTTTTGTCGCCAACGAAGCGGACTCCCTCCGGAGTGAACCGTCCACGAAGAATGACTCCTTCGCCTTCCAGATACTCCAGACAGGCAAACACCTGACGCTCGGGCAAACTCAACAGGTCGCCCACGAAGGCCGCGGTGGTCGGTCCGCACGAATCCAAGTACCCCCGCACGAGGGCAATCCGCGCGTCGATATCGGTCCAATCTGCCTGCACCCCTTCCGGGACAGGAAGATCTTTTCCCAACTGGGCCGCGGGATATGCGACTCGCACGGCCGGCAAACGTTCTGTAGGGGCCCAGTAGGTTCGTATCTGGGGGGGCAACGTGACTGTGGCGACTTCTCCCTCTGAGGCCTGTACCGTGACGGTCGTGGCACGTCCCGCATGCATCAGTTGCTCGAACCATGGGGCATAATCTTGCGCCTCGTTGAGAGGGAGCAAGATGCGGCTCAGGAGAGCGTCGTGCAGTTCATCCGCATCACGAATCAGCGGCTGGGCGTCATTCCGCACACGTTCGATGGCCAAGGGATCCAGACGCCCCAGATCACTGACACTTTCCACCGTCAGTGACCGCCGCGTGTTAACCGCCCGGGCCCGGCGTTCTTGTAACTCACCACCGTCCAAGAAGGCGTACGGAT
>JAZKFE010000496.1:2263-9012 GCA_040386595.1 Planctomycetota bacterium
AGCAGAAGGGAGACGGTTCACGCGTGTCGCGCGGGACAAGGTTGATGTCGTGCCCGACAATCTGCTGCAGGACCACCTTGAGTCCCTGAATATCCAGGGCCTCGAACATGCAATCTTCCATCGTCTGCTGGGCCAGAGGATGATCGGGGACGGGAATGTCACCGATGATTTCTTCCTTACATCCGGTCAGCTTGGGGAAGACGGCCGTCAACAAATCGTCCGAACGAAAACGCAGCAACGGCGGCGGCACTTTTTTGCCGCCAGAAGTTCGCATGACCTGCAGAGCACGAATGACGTTCCACCGCCAACGGGTCTGATACATGGGATTGGCCAGCACCGCCTGCTCCAGCAACGCCCGGGCGTTTTCCGGATTGAGCATCGCGAACATGCTCTCCAATGGAAAACTATGTTGCGGCCCCAGCGACAGAATGATGCCGTCATCATCGGCGGTGGCTTGCAGTTCAAAGTCGAAGGAACGACAGAACCGCTTGCGCATCGCCATGCCCCAGGCACGAGTGATCCGGCCACCAAACGGGGCGTGAATCACCAGCTGCATGCCACCGCTTTCATCGAAGAAGCGTTCGAAGACGACTTGCTTTTGAGTGGGCACGAGTCCAATTGCCGCCTTCTGCGCGGTCACATACAGCACCGTCTGCTGAGCCGCTTCGGGGGTGCAGGACGTTTCCTCAACTAGCCACTCTGCGGTCCCTGCCGGGTCGATGACTCGGGCTGAAAGATCCTCCCGCAAACGAGACACTTCGGCCGACAGTTCTAGCGTCCGCCCCGGGGCTTCGCCAAACCAGAAGGGAATCGTCGGCGGGGCACCACCCGCATCGACAACCGTTACATCGCCCCCCCGCACGTGCATGATGCGCCACGAGGTGTTCCCCAGCAGAAACACGTCTCCCCGGGCACTTTCCACGGCGAAATCTTCGTCGACGGTTCCGACAACCGTACGATCGGGCTCGGCCACGACGCGATAGGACGCGATCTCGGGAATCGCCCCGCCCCCCATCACCGCCGCAATGCCCGCCCCTTTACGAGCTCGCAGTCGCCGCCCGACATGGTCGTGATGGATGTAGATCCGGCTGCGCCCCGTCGCAGTCGCAATCCCTTCGCTCAGCATGTGCACGATGGCATCGAACTTGGCCCGCGGCAGATGCTGGTAGGGATAAGCCCGTCGTACCAGCGCGAATAGATCGTCAGTCTGCCAATCCTGATGCGCGACTTCGGCCACGATCTGTTGGGCGAGAATATCGAGCGGTGCATCGGGGATGCAGACTTTATCGAGGATCCCCTGGCGTACGGCCCGAATCACTGCCATCGATTCAATGAGTTCATCCCGAGTCAGCGCGAACAGTCGGCCCTTCGGGATCAATCCCAGGGCATGCCCCGAACGTCCGACACGCTGCAGGAAGGTGGAGATCGCGCGGGGGGATCCAATTTGAATCACCAGGTCGATGTAGCCGACGTCCAACCCCAGCTCTAACGATGCCGTGGCCACCACCGCCTTCAGTTGCCCAAGCTTCAAACGCAGTTCGGTATCCTGACGCGAAATTGCTGAGAGCGAACCATGGTGGCTGCTAATCTGATCGGGACCGAGCAATTCCGACAGCTGATGCGTCACCCGCTCGGCCAGTCGCCGCGTATTAACGAAAATCAGTGTGCTGCGATGTTGCTGGATCAGTTCGACGATCCGCGCATTGACCTCGGCCCATTGCTCGTGAGTGCACACCGCACCAATTTCGCTGGGGGGCGTTTCAATGGCCAGATCCAACCGTCGACGATGCCCGACATCAATGATCACGCAACGCTCGGCAACCGTTTGAAAGTCTGGTTGCGGAGGCGGAAAAGGCACATTCACGAACGCAGGCTCGGCGGGCGCATGCGGCTCAATCTCTTCGTCGAAAAATAAAGTTCGCTGTGGCGAAGCGACCTTGGCCGGTTTGCTTCGCGACGATTTGCCGTTGACCGCGACTGGAGGAAGATCGGTGATAGCCGTTGCCGTGGGAAGAACAGGCACGGTGATCTCTGGACACTGCGGTGAGACACCCAATGGCGGTCGAGCCCCGATCAGAAACTCCGCGGTCACTTCGATCGGTTTTTGCGTTGCCGACAATCCCACTCGCTGCGGAGGCCGTTCACATAGTGCGACCAGCCGTTCTAGCGACAAGGCGAGATGCGAACCTCGTTTGTCACGGACGAGAGCATGAATTTCATCGACAATGACGGTCTCAACATGTCGCAGTCGCTCGCGGCTTTTCTTGCCCGTGAGCAACAGGTACAGCGACTCGGGGGTCGTCACCAGAATGTGCGGCGGCCGACGCGTCAGGGCCGCGCGGTCTTTCGCCGACGTATCCCCCGTTCGCAGTCCAACACGAATCGGAGCAATCTCCAGCCCCTCTTCCGTGGCCAATGAAAATATCTCGGCCAAGGGCGTCTGCAGGTTGCGCTGCATATCGTTCGACAAGGCACGTAGCGGCGAGACATAAATCACGCGCAACGTATCATTCAATTCCCCCGCGACACTTAATTTGAGCAAGCGATCAATGGCGGCCAGAAACGCGGTCAGCGTCTTACCCGATCCCGTAGGCGCAGCAATCAACGTGTCGCGACCCGCGGCAATATGCGGCCAGCCCTCACGCTGCGGCTCAGTCGGCCCGGCAAAACGCGACTGAAACCAGCGCCGAATCAGAGGATGAAACGTTTCGAGAGCCATCGTTCAATCAGATCCCGAGAACCGTGAGAAAGTTCCAGACCGACAACACACCGCCTAGCGTATGCGCAGGGGGGCTTACATATTTAGGGCGTGAAGCAATTGTAGGCAGCGGGGGCGGCGACAAATAGCTGTTAGCGTTTTAACTTGACGTTTGCGCTGGGGATGATTGGGTAGAGCGTTTGCGCTGAACCCTGAACCAAGTGGTGTCGCTGTCATCCAGTCCCGATAGGGACGAAATAATCCAGCCGTAGGGCAAACCCACGGTGTGCGTTTCCCTGATAAAGCCCAAGCCCCGAAGGGGCGACACCTGGAAATCTACAGAGTGTCGCCCCTCCGGGGCTTAGATTCGTTTATAAGATCGCGGACCGTGGGTTTGCACCCACGGCTAGATTATTTCGTCCCTATCGGGACTATGAAAGAACGTCAAATGATCGCCGATCAGATGAGCGATCACCTCAATTCTATCTCTGAGTTCAGCTGCTATTTGTCGGTCATGACGACGACTTGCGAGCCGGGATAATAGTAAGTCAGGATCTGTTGAAAATTCTTGCCGGAACGAGCGAGCCCGCGGGCTCCCCATTGGCACAGGCCGACGCCGTGGCCGTGGCCGCCCCCCTTGAATTGCCAGTTGGTGCCGTCACGCTCGACTGTGAAATGATGGCTGTAGAGTTCGCTGGTGCCGACGACGCGACGAAAGGCGGTCGCGTTGAGCGTCAGGGTTTGTTTGCCATCGGACATCTGCACTTCTGCGACGCCCCCCGCATGCGGGACCGGCCCGACGGTGACCGTTTTCAACGTCCCAAACTTGGTTCCCTGAGTCGTCCAATACTTTTGTAGCTTGGCTTGCAAATCGGTATTGGTGATCGTGGACTGCCACTGAAATAGGGGTGAGTCCGCACAGAATTGACAGGGAACGCTTTGATGCGGTGGTGCGGCATCAGAGAAGAAGTCACTCCCCAGCGACGTACTGCCGCCACAGACCGCCGAGTAATACGTGCAAAACAAATGCCCCTGATCGGTACACACCATGCCGGCGGTTTCGTAGGCGATCTGGCGGCTATCCGCACTGTCCCCGGCCAGCAGCCGGCCATCGTTGGCCGTATAGCGGCGGCCGTTGTACTTCTGGCTGCGAGTCGTCGCGTACAAATCAAACAGCGAGCCACGGCGGGCATTCTGCATCTGGGCCAGGGCATAGCTGCGTGAGACGATGGCCTGGGCCTTGCGGGCTTCGGTGCCGAACTCACGTGGCATCTCCGAATCGACCACTCCCGCAATGTAATCTTCCAGCGGCACTGCGTTGACGATGATTGCCCGGCCACCCGCCTGTCGGATCAGCTGAATCTTGCCGCGGTACTCGCGATCTCCGACCCAGACGGCTCCTTCGCCATCAGGTACGACTTCAATCCGAGGAACGGGTAGCACCCGCGCCCCCAATTTGAAGCCGTTCGAGGTCAGCGTCACGGAGGTTTTGGGGAATCGAAGCTCGCGGATCAGAACCTGTTGGCTGCCCACGGGCGAGATGCGGAATGGGCCGTCAACTTGTATCGACGCGGTGGTCACTGACTCGGGGGTCAGCGACACGCGGATATCAGGCAGCTGCGCGACGCCGGGCGGAGGTTTTAAAGCGAGCTTAGCCCGCTTTCCACGTTGCCCCGGAAGTATCACCAGCACGGCAACGAAGAGGAGTACCAGGCCTGCAATCAGCCACTTCACGGTGGGTCTGAGCATGACCGACGCTCCTCAAAAATGATCGCCGCAGAGAGTTGATGAAGCAGCCCGGCTACTGAACAGTAACCGGGCTGCTGTCAATCATCAAACGGAGCCATCGAAACGGCTCCTCAAATCAGTCACCACGCAGCTTGAGACCCAGGTCGGTCAGCTTGCTGCGGACTTCGTTCAACGAGGTCACGCCGAAGTTCTTGCTTTCCAGCAATTCTTCCTGGCTGCGTCCACACAGTTCGCCCAAAGTCGTGATGCCCAAACGGGACATACACTTGCGAGCTCGCACCGACAAGTTGAGGTCGGCAACGGGACGGCCCATGAGAGCCTGTTCCTGCGGCGACAACGCTTCGTTGCGGTAGTAGTCGCGAGACTTGTCCTTGGTGGTGTGCAGAGCCTGGCCCAGCGACAACCCCTTGGATTCCAACATCAACTTGATTTCGTTCAGCGACGTGTCGCCGAAGTTCTTGCTGCCGAGCAATTCCTGCTCGGTGATCTTCGTGAGATCGCCCAAGTTGCGGATGCCCATCTTCTGCAGGCAGTTGCGGGCACGCACGGAGAGTTCGAAATCAGTGACGGGAATTTCCAGCAACTGGCCGATGCGGGCCTGATTGCGGAGCGATTCTTCGTCGTAGTACATGCCTTGAGCTGCGTCGATATCCTTCAGATACAAACGAGCCCGAGCGTGGGTGGGGTTCGATTCCAACACGCGCTTGAAGCAGTAAGCGGCGGCGGGATAATTCTCGAGGTCCTCATAGAGCAACCCGAGGTTCATCATCGCACCGAGGTGCAACGGAGCACGGGACAAGGAGCGTTCGTACAACCGAACGGCTTCTTCGTCGTTGCCGCGCAACATGTTCTCACCGGCGAGGGAGAACAGAGCCTTCGAGTGGTAGGGGTCCATATCGACCGCCCGTTCGAAGTACTCGACGGCACCGTAGGTGTCGCCGCGATCCGACAGGATGCAACCCATCTGATAGCAGTACTCAGCCCGCGTCGCGCCACCCATGGGGGCAGAACTGTGGACCAGCTTCTCTGCTTCTTCCAGACGGCCCATCGCGCGAATCGCTCCGGCGCGGCTTAGACGGCAGTCGACGGCATCGGCCCCCGCCTTTTCGGCCGCTTCAAACTGATCGGCCGCTTCTGCGTACCGTTCCAACCCCAGTAATACTTGTCCGTCGTAAAACTGTGCAACTGCGTCTTTATCGAGTGCCGATAGCATTTCGTGAGCTCTGGATTGTTGACCAAGAACGTAGTGAGTGACTCCAACTTTGGCCCGTAGTTTAGGAGACCTATCGCCGGTGAGGACTTTTTCTTCGAGGGACTGGATTTCTTGCCGAACTTCCGCGTACTGACTACGGGCGACTGCCCGCTCCAATTGTCCGGCCTGTTCGAATCCGAACGGGCCATCACTTTGCAGAAGTTCGCGAACATTTACTGGCTGTGTAGCCGCCAGCAAACTTTCCTTGCTGCTTGTCATCCGCCAACGCTCCCCACACGAGATGTCCAAGTTAATCCGGTGGTTGCGGCCCTTGCCGCTGACCGACCACTGGACCCCTCGCCCAAAGATACGGTTTGAGTTTCAAGACCTTCCGCGCTCCGGTGTGAGCCGGTTCGCAAACCGGTAGAGTATATCGACGAATAGACTCGATGCAAGTCGCAACTGTCAGATCGACGGCGACTGATTCGAAATCAACCACCTGCCAGATCGGCACGCCAGGCAGAAAAGACAAAACCTGGCTCGTTCGCGTTCGTCAGCGGAAAGCTGCTCAGGACCCTGGAGCGACCAAGATTCTGCCGAATGTCCGTGCGAACTTCGTCCAAAGCGGTCTCATCGAGTCGGTCGTGAGGATATTGTTGCTGCACCAAGTCCAAAATCAAGTCAATCGGATCAACAACCGCCGCTGGTTTCGCTTTTTCTTCGGATTCTTCTGGCTTTGTAGTGGGATCGGCAGCTAATGCTGCTCCGGAAAGCACAGTTCCGGCTGTCAATAAACTGGCAAATTCACGACGCGTTAGTGGCTCTGCCATCAGGTTTCCCTTGTGAATCGGGGGGAGTTTGACGCACTTTCACCAAACAGTGGCTCTAGAGGTTTCGCTTTATTTATGTGAGCGTTCGAGATTCTTGGGTAGCCCAGATTGTCGAATCTGGGTGAGCGCAGCGAACAAGAGGTTGGAGTTCATTCGACTGCGCATTCTTCATCTTCGTAGGCGAGCGTCCAGCGTCAGCTGGATGGTTGGCAGCGACTTGACTGAGAGTTAGGGGCGATATTCAGCGCGGCTCTTGCCGAATCAGGCCGGCCGAACACAT
>JAZKFE010000497.1:0-11106 GCA_040386595.1 Planctomycetota bacterium
ACCCAGGTTGGGATACTTCGTGGTGAAGGGATAGTCGGCAATTTCCGGATGAGCACGCGACAGGCGACTCAGCAGAGTCGACTTGCCGGCGTTGGGCTTACCAACCAGACCGACGTCCGCAATCAACTTCAACTCGAGAGCGATCTGCCGGTCTTCGCCGAGGAAACCTCGTTCGAAATCGCGAGGCGCCCGATTGGTGGAGCTTTTGAAGTGCGTATTCCCGTGTCCGCCGCGGCCACCGTGGGCGGCGATCAGAGAATCTCCTTCGTGGTCGAGATCCTTCAGAATATGGCCGCGTTCCACGTCCCGGACAATCGTTCCGACGGGCACATAGAGAACCGTACTGTGGCCGTCTTTGCCGTGCTTATCTGCGCCGGTTCCGTTTGAACCGCGTTCGGCTCGCCAGTGCTTCTGGCCAGCCAAAGCCGCCAGGCTATCGACGTTGCTGGCAGCAATCAGGACCACGTTGCCACCGTGTCCGCCGTCGCCACCGTTAGGGCCCCCTTTGGGAACCTTGAATTCGCGACGAAAGCTCATCGCGCCGTCGCCGCCGTCGCCGCCCTTAACGTAGATTGTTACTCGATCCACAAACATGACTAAACCACCCTTGTCGCCTCGGTCAAATCCAAACCAATATCATACACGCCACAGGCAGTCGAATGAACTGAGATCTCGCGATCACGGCGGTTTCCGGACAGGAAAAACACTCAAATCGGATCAAATTCGCTTGATTTGGCCGTCCACAGGCTCACTTTCGGCCTTCCGACACGATTGCCGCCAACGCACCGGAGCGTTACATTCGACCGTAATCATTATTCGCTCCGCGGGCACCACGCACTTGCAACAGCCGGGCGAGGCTCATTGTTGTCTGAGGAATCGATCCGCTCGGTGCCCCACTAAAGACAGAATCGTGACTGCGAATACGTTATATTCGCAGAGTAAACAACGACTTTGAATACGCTGCCAGCTCAGCTTAATATCGATATTGCCTCTATTCACACGTGAAAATTAGGTCTCATGCCGACTCCTCGCGTCGCCGTCCTGCGTGCCCCGGGCACCAATTGTGATTATGAAACGGCCCATGCTTTTGAATTGTGTGGTGCCCAAGCCGAACGCGTCCACTTGTTCCGATTGCTGGAACAACCCGAACGGCTGCGGGATTTCCAGATCCTGTGTATTCCCGGCGGATTCAGCTACGGCGATGACATTGGATCAGGCGTAATCGTCGCCAGCCAGCTGCGAAATCGGCTCGCGGGGGCCTTGGGTGAATTCCTGCAGTCCGACAAGTTGTGCCTGGGAATCTGCAACGGTTTTCAAACGTTGCTCAAGGCTGGCGTCCTCCCCAACGCTCAATGTGGCACAGACCAACCCCAGGCGTCGGCCACGCTGACTTGGAATCACAGCGGCAAATACACCGCCCGCTGGGTCCACCTGCGAACGGCCGGCAGCCAGAATGTGTTCCTGCGGGGCATCGAATCGCTGGACCTGCCAATTGCCCACGCGGAAGGCCGCATCGTCGTCCGCGATCCCAGCGTACTGACGCAATGGAAGCAACAGGGTCAATTCGCCCTGTGCTACAGCAAACGCGGGGCGACCGACGCGGACCCAAGCACCGTCGACCTAAGCTTCCCCGAGAATCCCAACGGTTCCATCGCCAATTTGGCAGGCCTAAGTGACCCGACCGGTCGGGTCCTGGGTTTGATGCCGCATCCCGAACGGTTCTTGTTCCGCACCCAGCACCCCAACTGGACGCGCCTCGAATTGCCCGAAGAAGGTGCCGGCCTGCAATTGTTCCGCAACGCCGTCGCCTATTTCGGCTAGAGCGTACGGGGGCGACTTCACTGAAGGTGCTCGTTGAAGTCACGGAGTATCGTGGATCAGATGAGTGATAACCCGACGTTCTTCCGTAGTCCCGAAAGGGACGGCAGAACTTAGCCGTGGGTGTAAACCCACGGTCGCCGTTTACAACGAGCTCTAAGCCCTGAAGGGGCGATACTTTGCAGAGATTGCGAGTGCCGCCCCTTCAGGGCTTGGTTTCGTTTATGGGGCGCGTACCGTGGGTTTACACCCACGGCTAGATTCTGCCGTCCCTACCGGGACTGGATGACAGAGACACCACCTGGCATGAATTTCCGACGAACACTTTAACGAAGCCCGCCCGACACCGCGACGCCTTACATGCACGCCCTATCGGCGCGTCTGCGCTAACGACAAGATTCCGCCAAACCGTTTACGTTGACCGACGCATATCTGTCGCCCAATTCTTGGAATCGGGCGACACGAGCCGCCGGCATCACATACGGAAGTGGAATGTCTGCAGCAGGTAACGCCAGATCCACTGCCCGACGGATCGGGTATCGACCGTGACGCGAGCCCGGCCACGCAGACCATTTCGCAATAAACTGGCGTCCTGCTCCAAGCGAACTGTCGCCTGATAGGCAATGCTGGTCAGCCGTTCGCGACCTTCTTTATCCTGCACAGTCGCCATGTCACCGCCATATTTATTGGACAGTGCCGGCGGGCAGAACTCAGAATGCCGCTCGGCGATCTCACTGAGATGCCCCATGTACGTCACGTGCGACATGTGATCCAGCTTCACACGTACCGTATCGCCCACCTTGGCATCGTTGCGGTCGACTTGATCGATCATCAAGACCGCTTGGAAATGCTTATTGGGAGCGATGCTGCACAGGTGCGTCTTGGGCTCCAGTGTGCAACCGACATTCTTGGCGTCTAATGGTGTCCCGTACCACCGGCCGAGCGTCGTCTTGGTGACGTCGTGCTTGGCTTCGGGATTGCGCGGCGGGGCGATCACCACTCCATCTGACGGTGATTGAATCGTCAATAATTGCTTACGTTCGACAAACTTGGCCCATTGCTTCTCAACACTCAGCACGCGTTGTTCGGCCACTTCCTCTTGAGCTTTATCCTCGGCGGACCGCTGCGTCTTGAGCTCAGTATGAGCCAATCGCAACTCGGTCTGCAGATTCTGTCCTTCGACCTCCATTTCGGGGTCTTGAAGAATGGCGAGAACTTGTCCTGCACGCACTTCCTCACCCGGCTTAACGAGCATGCCTTTGGTGAGAACGCCACCAATCTTGGTGTAGACGTGTTTCACATCCAACGGCTCGACGACCAGCGGGGCTTCGATATACCAGGGAATGCTGATTTTCAGTCCCGCCCACAGCAAGGCCCCGAACGCTATCAGCGAGAGTGTGACTTTGCGGTAGTTCAAGGGTTCGATCCTCGGTGCCGAAATCATCGTGTAAATGGAGTAGAACATGCCACCAATGATTCCCCCGAGGGAGAAGACCGCCATGGTGGCCCCGATGCTCTGCAATTTATACGGCTTCAAAAACGTATAAAAGAAGAGCAGAATCCCATACATCACTACCCACTTATAAATATTGGCAGCGACCGCAAACAAGATAAACCAGAACTGCCCGCGTTGCGGCATGAACGGGTCGGGTCGCGCTTCAATCCCCAGGCAATACCAGGCGAACTTCTCCCGCATCAAGCGGTCCGCCTTGGGCCGCAAGTTGGGGATTTCCAGGAAATCGCTCAACATGTAGTAGCCGTCATAGCGCATCAACGGATTGGCGTTGAAGATCACAGTCGACACCGTGGAGACAAAGAACAGGTTCAAACACAAATAGTTGAACAAGCCTTCCCGGCTATACCACCAACCGAAAATGGCGAATGCGGAGAGTAAGATCTCGATATACATCCCCGCCGCACCGATCATGATTCGCTTCCATTTATTCTGGAGCAACCACGAGTCGGAAACATCGCAATACAAACACGGACTGAAGACTAGCAGTAAGATGCCCATCTCATGGCATTCGCCCATGAAATGTTTACAAGTCAACCCGTGACCAAATTCATGGATGATCTTGGACGCTCCCAAAATCAGCCACATATACATAATGTTGGGCCAGCTGAAGAACTGCTGGAAACCGGGCAGCTTGGCCTGAAACTCGTGGAAGTGAATCAACAGCAGCGTCGAAGCCGAGAGCACCATCGCGAACCAGAACGCGACGCCCCACCACGAGTACAACCACTTGAAATAGGGATGGATCGCCGTTAGCGTCCGTTCTGGATCCCAGCCGGGCAGCCGCAAGTACATGACGTTCTTGAGCGTCTGCCACATCTTCTTGCGCTTGTTTTCGCGATCCCGCTTAACCAGCGCCGCCCCCTGCCCCATGCGGTTACTGTAGACCAGTCCCGTGCGGTGCAAGTCGGTAATCAAATTCTGCACGTCCTGCACGGTCAGGCGGACGGTGGGGAACTCCTTGTGGAATTCATCGCGGATCTGTTCCAGATTCCGCTCACCATCCAGCAACTGCAGGATCTTGTATTGTTCCGGCTGAAAGCGGAAGTATTTCAGTGCCACCGGGTCCTTCACGACCCAGTAGTTGGCCCCCATGTAATGGATGGCCTTCACCGACAAGTCCGCCCGCGCCTGCAACGGAACCGCCCGTTGCGTGGAGGTCTGCATCGACGCCGGATTGACCGAATTTGAGGTAGTGCTCATGCGAGGAGGCGAGCAGACGGTGAAAGTGAGTGAGCCCGGCGGAGTATGCCCACACTGCGAAAATTACGAGGCCTGACAATGGCTGCAACGAGTCGGACTCCGTTCGACTGCGTCACGACCGGCACCGACAATTCGGTGCACGGCCCAGAATGAGTTTCCGGTGTGCGACTCCCTTTATGAACGACCACGCACCCGATACCAAGCATTACAGCGGGACTATTCACCTGCTGCCGGACGTCGAGGAAATTCGCGTTGTGTTGTGGCATTTGCGGGCGAGAACGTCTTGCCAGGATAGATCACCATTTCGGCTTCGGCACCATCTCGCAGAATACCATCCCGATTGATAACTTCGGCCGAAACGCGAACTTCCGCCTTTAAATTTCGCACAGCCACATCGACAAACGTAATTTTGCCTTCAAATCGCTGATCTTCTTCGGGCACGGAAATATCGGCAATGTCCAGCTTCACGAGCACCTTATCGCCAGGGCGAACACGGCTGATGTCTTTAAAGGAAACATAACCCGAGACACGCATCCGGTCGGTATTCACCACATCAACGATTGGGTCACCTTCACGAACGCCTTCACCCGTGCGTTTATAAACCTTGGTCACCAAACCCGCGATCGGCGTCTCAACCAAGTGAGTCTGCAGCAGTTCGCCCGCTTCATCCCGCTTGCTGCCCGCAATGTCGTGTTCGTTCTGGGCATTTTCGGTTTGCAACACCGCCCGTTCCCAGGCCAGCTTCAAGCGTCGCAATTCGATATCGGGAAACGTTCCGGGAACGGCCAAATTCGCCGTCATTGATCGTTGATGTTCCACCAACGCAAGCTCGGCACTTTTCTTACCGAAACGGATTTCAATGTCATTGCGAGCCGTCCGGTCAGCCGTCGCGAATTGCGCAGCAGCGACTTCGTCCCGCACCTTGGCGACGAGCTCATGAAGTTTGACTTCGTGGCCTTCTTCCGTCTTCACAACGGCCAACACACCACCGCGGGCGGCAGCGACGGTCACTCTATCAATAATATTCACATGGCAGGCATTGACGTGAATGATGTCCGCAGCCGCTTTGGCCACACCTCGCGAACCGGTCCGCTCACCTGTTCCGCCAGTACTCGGTTCTTGCGTCAGAGCAACCGATGCGCAAACCATCAGTCCGGCGCCAACTGTCGCCGCCACTGTTCCCTGCCATGTCAATTTCATGATGACCCCACGTTAGATCAAACTCAGCGCGTCCTAAAACGTCGCTTTGGGAGTACTTTTAAAACCAAGATCCGAACCCAGCCATCAACCTGACTTCACATCATGTAACGTCAAGATGACCGCTTCGTTCATTCCGAATTGCTGGCTGCCAAACTGACAGTCACACAATACGTCGGACACACGCAAGCGACGGAAACTGGCGAGATCCTATTAAGACCGACTTCTTACCTTCGAAAGTTCCGTCAGAAATCTCTGACAGAGTAAAGATAGGGCGGGTTTAACTGCCAATTGTAGCAACTGCAATTTGAGAACCCAAAACAAATCCAGTGAAACGGCCCGATCGCACACATACCCATCAAGTGATGACCAGCTACAAGGTTCCGACAAATACTATCGGGCAAATTACCATGCAAACGGTCAGTACAGGCCACGTGTCAATCGATTCAAACCACAGTGGAGATGAAAGCCTAACTTTTCTCGACAATTGAGGCAATACGGCCTTGCCAGAACCACCCAGTTCACAAGGGTTTTCGCCAATTACCTGGCGTCCGACCGAGCGACATCAGCAGATCACCAGACTCCCGCAACCTCTCCAAGTTGTGGCAGTTATCAGCCTTGTCGCCACTGAACTAAGCAACCCTTGTGCCATGGGATCATCGGGAAGCAGCACGGGGTCGCAAACGATTGCAAATCGTCAGCCAACGAACAGCCACTCACCCCATGACACGCATTTCACGCAGGGTCCACATAACTCGCAGGCCACAAACTCCACGACAATCAGCAAGCTGGCCCCGGAATTCCAGTGACCGCCAGCCACGAGTGGTTACAGGTACTTACCTCACCGGATCCTGGAGCACGCGTCTCGCGAGTGCTTTGTCACAGCTTAGATTTGGGATCACTCCCCGAGATATTGTCGTGCCACTGCTTTGCAACTGTACTCAGTTGTTAAGCAGTGCATTCCCAGCCGTCCGGGCACTGCTTAACGACCGGGTACGGTCGCAAAGCAGTGGCACGCAATCCGAATTCTTATCTGTGGCACAGCACTAACCTTCGAGAACAATCGCATGAACCTCACCGGGTCCATGGACTCCCGTCGTCAGCTTCAGCTGGATGTCGCCAGTTTTGCTGGGACCAGTGATCAACGTCACATTCGAGGGGAGCCCCTGCTCCTGATGCTCGACTCCCAGCAATCGGAAGAGATCAAACAGGTCTGGAACAATCTGCGAAGGGGTCAGGATGGCCGCATGCAGCGGCGGTAGCAAACTAACAGAACGTCCCCGGCTACCAGGACGCGAACAGACGGCCAACGATCCCGTTTCCGCAACAGCCCAATCGACTCCCGTGATCCCGAAATCGGCGGCAAACGTTTTCTCGCGACGTTCATCGGCCGGCAACCGCTCCATCTCGTCCCAAACCAGGACTTCGATTCCGCGACTTTGCAACCAGCCTTCCAGCCCCAAGGCTTCCAGCACCGGATGACGCCACATCAACGCCGTGCGCACCGTGTGTCGGGCCAAGACATCCGACAGGTACTCAAATACGCCAGCAGAGTTCGGCACGCGTTGGCCAAATCCGCCAACCAATTGCCACTCATTGAGAAAACAGGCAACCGGATCGACACCGCCGCCAACATACGACTGCTCGGCGGTGGCCAGGGGATTGAGCGCCACCTGATAGGCCCGCCCTGCGGCGGTCGCCTGCTTCACCCGAGCCATGAATTCGTCGCGTTGCACGTTAAACGACTCCCGGTGACTCCGGTTCCCCTTCGAGTTCTACCAAGCGAATCAACCAGTCCTCGAAACGCACCCACGGCGGAGTCGCTTCCGCAGCGGCGGCCCAGTCGGTCGCTTGCTGCTCGTCAGAAAACAACGCGAAACTCTCGGGTGTTTCCCGCGTCAGGTCGAATGCGGCGACTTGCTGCTGACCGTAGATCGCACCAATCGGCAGGAACTGCGAGAACAGCTGCGAGTCCTTCTTATCGAAGTACTCGTGATAAAGTTCCGGGATGGCATCCAATCGGCTGAACGAGATCCCTCGTCCGACGCCGGTGCCACCATAAAAGATCTCGCAAGCCCCGACCGTCAGCAGGAATTGCCGATACGGTTCGGGAAAATCCAGATCCCACTCGTCTTCGAATTCTTCGATTTCGTCCAGCGTGTAGTCTTGAGTCAGCCGCAGCCCCTTACGTTGGCCGGAGGGCAACTCAATCAATTGCCCCTCGCCCTCGTCGAGCCAGCGAACCAAGAGGTCTAACGCGTCTTGAAAAGTCATACAGAAACTCGGTCAACCCTAGTCGTTGCAGCGAATGGGAGGGCGAGGCTCCCGCCAAGCCCTCCCGTGTATTCCCAATCGTGTTAGTCCAGCATCGTCTGTTCGCGATCGGGACCGACCGACACGATCGACACCGGGGTGCCAATCAACTCGGCGACGGTGTCGAGATACGCGCGGGCTTCACGCGGCAAATCGGTCACCTTGCGGATCTGGGTGATGTCCTTCTTCCAACCGGGCAACGTCCGATAGACCGGCTGCACCTGAGCCAGATCTTCGACATGGCTGGGGAAGTGCATGGTCCGCTCGCCATTCAGATCGTAGGCTTCGCAGATCTTGACTTCATCCAGCTGGCTGAGCACATCCAGCAACATCACCGCCAGAGTGTCGACGCCACAGATCATCGCTCCATAGCGAGTCGCCACAGCATCGAACCAGCCGCAACGTCGCGGACGGCCAGTGACAGTGCCGTACTCGTGACCAACGTCACGAATGTGCTGGCCAATTTCGTTATCCAACTCGGTGGGGAACGGTCCGCCACCCACGCGAGTCGTGTAGGCCTTGGCGACACCGATCATCTTTTCAATACGTCGTTCGGGCACACCGCTACCGCTGTGAATCCCGCACGCCGAACTGTTGGATGACGTCACGTAGGGGAAGCTGCCGTGATCGATGTCCAACAGGCTGCCCTGAGCCCCTTCGAACAACAGGCTCTTGCCCGAGGCCAGGGCCTGATGCAGGTAGCGAGTCGTGTCGACGACGTGGGGAGCCAGTTGCTCGGCCAGTTTCGCGTAGTCGTCCGCGATTTGATTGGCATCCAACGGCTTGAAATCAGGCGACAACGCGCTGAGGATCGTGTTCTTCGTCGCTGTAATTTCCGCAACTTTCTTGCGGTACGAAGCAGCGTGATAGAGGTCCCCCGTCCGAATCGCGTGCGAACGGCCGATCTTGTCGCGATAGCAGGTTCCGATACCGCGCATGGTGGTACCGATCGCTTCGCCCTTCCGAGCCTGCTCCATGACCGCTTCTTCGGCCATGTGATACGGGAAGATCACGTGAGCGCGGTCGCTCAGCAGCAGATTCTCGCCGATCTCGACCCCTTGCAGGCGCAAGCGATCCATTTCATCGAGCAACGCCTTCGGGTTGACCACCACGCCGGCCGCAATGACGCCGGTTTTTCCACGACGCAAAATACCTGTCGGCAGCAATGACAGCTTATATTTCACACCATCGAACACCACCGTATGGCCGGCATTATTGCCCCCCTGGTAGCGCACGACAATATCATGGTGATCGGTGAGGATATCGACGATTTTGCCTTTAGCCTCATCGCCCCACTGCAACCCGACAACAGAAGTAACCGCCACGTTAAAATTCCCGTTCTATACCATGCACGGTCATCAATGAGACCTTTTGCTCGCGGGAGCACCTCATTAGACAAAAGTCTCAGCATTGGCCGCGTAGAGAATAAATGATTGGAAACAGTCCAAAGCGATTCAGTGTAGCGGTTGCCCCGGCACAGGCAAAGCCATGACAGCAGGTCCAGCGGTGCCTCCCCCACCCTGCTTAAACAAGCACGACTGTAGGTCAGGCTGTGCCTGACGCACACGGCTCCACGACCAGAGCCCGTATCATCAGGCACAGCTTGAACCTACGCCGGACGACGGAACCACGCTTGGCACGCTCTGCACGCCGCCATACCATACGAACACACGGAGAGCCACTGTGCGGCGTCTCCGGCGATTTTTTCGATGGTTCGACGAGAGTACTACGGAACATGGCCAAGAAATCCATTGCTGACGTCAATGTGACCGGTAAGTCTGTATTGATGCGTGTTGACTTCAACGTTCCGCTCGATGATCAACTGCAGATCACCGATGACCGCCGCATCCGCGAGGCCCTTCCCTCGATTAAGTCGGTCCTCGACCGTGGCGGACGCGTGGTTCTGATGAGCCACCTCGGCCGCCCCGAAGGCAAAGATCCCGCCGCCGACGCCAAGTACAGCTTGCAACCGGTTGTCTCGCGCCTGCAAGAATTGCTGGGCAGCCCGGTCCACTTCGCCAGCGACACGGTTGGTGCAGATGCCACGGCCAAAGCCGCTGCTCTCAAAAACGGCGAAGTTCTGCTGCTGGAAAATGTTCGCTTCAACAAAGGCGAAAAGAAGGGTGAACCCGACTACGCCGCCGTGCTGGCGACCTTTGGCGACGTCTATTGCAACGACGCCTTCGGCACCTGCCACCGGACGGAAGGTTCGATGGTCGCCGTGCCGAACGCCATGGTCGGCAAGCCCAAGGTCTGCGGCTTCCTGGTCCAGAAGGAAATCAAGTTCCTGTCCGAAGCCATCGCCAATCCGGCTCATCCGTTCGTCGCCATCGTCGGTGGTGCCAAGGTCTCGGACAAGATTGAAGTCATCAACAATCTGCTGAAGATCTGTGACAAAGTCCTGATCGGCGGCGCGATGGCCTACACCTTCGCGTTGGCCCAAGGCGGTTCGGTCGGACGCAGCCGTGTCGAACTGGATAAGGTTGAGCTGGCCAAGGAACTGATCGCCAAGGGAGGCGAGAAGCTCTTGCTGCCGTTGGACACGCACTGTGGCGATGCCTTCAACGGCAACTGCAACAAGCAAGTCGTCCCCGCCGGTAAGATCCCCAGCGAAGGTGGCTGGGAAGGCTTCGACATCGGCCCCGCCACGATCGCCAAGTACAGCGAAGTTGTGAAGGCTGCGAAGACCATCGTCTGGAACGGCCCCATGGGTGTGTTTGAAATGCCCCCGTTCGACGCCGGCACGCGAGCCGTCGCGGAAGCCATCGTCGCCAGCGGTGGCACCAGCATCATCGGTGGTGGTGACAGTGCCGCGGCCATTCAAGAATTCGGCCTCGCCGACAAGGTGACCCACGTCAGCACCGGTGGCGGTGCCAGCCTGGAAATGCTCGAAGGCAAACGCTTTGTCGCCGTCGATTTGCTCGACGAAGCTTAAGCTCATTGGTGCGAACTCCAGAGACTCATCGCCACAACCCGGCTGCCCTTCGCAGCCGGGTTGTGGCGTTTCTATTACAAACAATTCAGGACGAACTCCGCGTCACCTAAAAAGCACCAACAAACGC
>JAZKFE010000498.1:0-5341 GCA_040386595.1 Planctomycetota bacterium
ATTCCCGACGACATCACTGGAGCCCCACCGAACCAGACTTTGTCTCTCACTGTCAGGTCTCTATAATTTAGCTGTTTGATGCTCCAGGGTCTGGAGCTGACCTCCTCCTGATAACCTGCCGGCTATTCACTTCAATATGCACCCGTTGACGTCCTCGCCCGCTCTTGCGTCACGCCTTTCTGATCAGGAGATCGCGCAATTCCACGAAGAGGGATATTTAATTATCCGTGGTTTGCTCCCTGAATCAGTTCGCGAAACCATGGTTTCGGTCACTCATGCCGATCTGACTGGTGAAGTTGCACCAGTCGAATTCGAAGCCGAGGTCCGTTATCCCGGGGCTCCCGAGTCGCTGGAATCTGCCGGGGGACGCACGGTCCGCCGCCTGAAACAAGCCTACTCGCGCGATCCGGTCTTCGGCGAATGGATGTGCAGCGAGCCTCTGGCGGGCCGACTGCAGCAGCTGTTCAATGGGCAGCGGGTGCTAATGCCGCTGGCTCATCACAACTGTGTAATGACCAAGCAGCCACGGTTCAGCAGCGACACGCTGTGGCATCAGGATATGCGTTACTGGGCTTACGAACGCCCCGAGTTGATCAGCGTCTGGCTGGGACTGGGTGAAGAGCATCCTCAGAACGGCTGTTTGTGGGTCATTCCCGGCTCGCATCGCATGTCGTTCCGCCCCGAACAATTCGATGAAGCCCTGTTCTTTCGGACCGATCTGCCCGAGAGCGCAGCCTTGATCAACACGAAGATTCCGGTCGAACTGCAGCCGGGAGACGTCCTGTTCTTCCACAGCCTGACGTTTCACGCTGCGAGCAAGAATTACACCAGCCAGCCGAAGTTCTCAGCGGTCTTTACGTTTCGTCCCGCCGACAATCCCCCTCGCCCCGGCAGTCGTTCCGCCGCAGCCGCCGAGCTGTTACTCCCCGATATGCGTTGAATATCAGGGGACGAAGCGACATCATGTGGCTTCGTCAGCCCGCGGTCGGGCCCATCTGCGTAACCGTCTGTGTCCGTCGTTGGGAAAAGCTCTGGCATGATTCTCGATCGATTTAAGTTGAATGGACGAACCGCCCTGGTCACCGGTGGGGCTCGAGGCTTGGGACAGTCGATTGCCTTGGGGCTGGCTCAGGCGGGTGCCAACATCGCCGTTGTTTCGAAGTCTGGAAAAGACGACGAAATCGCGGACCTCGTGCGTTCCACGGGCCGACGTTATCTGGGCATCCAAGCCGATCTCGGCCAGCCGGAAGAACGAGCTGGCATCGTGGCCCAGGTCGAACAGGCCTTTGAACGGCTGGATATTCTAGTAAACAACGCCGGCAACAGTGCCCGGCATGCTCCAGAAGTTTTTCCTCTGGCCGACTGGCAATCGATTATTGAACTGCACCTCAATGCCACATTCGAGCTGTCGCAGCAAGCGGCGATCGGCATGTTGCGTCAGGGCCGCGGTAAGATCATCAACATTGGCTCCGTGATGAGTTTCGAAGGGGGCTGGCACATCCCCGCTTATGCCGCTGCCAAACACGGCATTGCCGGATTGACCAAGTCCTTGGCGACCGCCTGGAGCAGCCAGGGGATTAACGTCAACTGCATCGCTCCCGGGTACTTCGAAACCGACATGTCCGGCTTCCTGCGTAACGATCCCGTGCGTGGCCCGCAGATTATGGACCGTATTCCCTGCGGTCGTTGGGGTCAGCCGGACGAACTGATGGGCCTGGCCGTCTACCTCGCGTCAGATGCCTCCAACTACATGCACGGCAGCATTATCCCCATCGATGGCGGCTGGCTGGCACGTTAGAGCCGGTGGATGTGTTGTCATAGTCGTTGTTCGCTCCGCGAACTGAACGCGCTCGCAGTTGCGAGGTGGCAGAAGTGTCAAAGTTCTAAGCTGATTCAGGCTCGCTACTGCGAGCGCGTTATGTTCGCGGAGCGAACAACGACTATGGCTTCTTAGATCCATTTTTCACCAGGACAGACATTTACTGCACCAACTCTCGCCCGGCGGGGCGATCCCGGGTAAGCTGTGCGAGGCGAATCATCGCGTTCCGACGCGTTGAAAGGCTAAGTGCATCAGATTCCAATTGGCTCGTTTGGTTCCGTTTTCCCGGCCTCAAACGATCATCAGACTGAAGGATGTCGGCGGATGAGCACCGCAGAACAGTCACTTGAGCCAACAACACGGAAGGACTGGCTGGAACGAGCCAGTGACTTCTTAAATCCCATCTTGGTGAAGGAGACGCGGCAAGCTCTGAAAAGCCGCAGTTTCGTCTCGGTCTTCATCTTGATGCTGATCGCCAGTTGGTTGATCTGCTCCATCGGAGTGCTGTACGTCTACGGCCCCGATCTGTCGTATGCCGCAGCCGGCCGCAACTTTTTCACGGCGTTTTACACAGTCTTGTCGATCGCCGTGTTTATCGTCGTGCCTCAAGGGGCATTTCGCTCGATCCAAAGTGAACGCGACCTGCAAACGTTTGAAATGCTGACGATCACGACCCTGTCTCCACGGAAGATCGTCTGGGGCAAATGGTGGTCGGCCACCGTGCAAACAATCGTTTATTACGCAGCCATCGCCCCGTTCATGGTGTTCACCAACTTGCTGCGCGGCATCAGCCTGCCCTTCATCGCCTTCATCCTGATCTGGTCGTTCATCGGCTCCATCTGCCTGGCGATGATCGCGATTACCTTTAGTACTTTTACCAAGCAGCGACAGGCCTTCGGACTGCTGCAATTTCTGCTGATCACGCCCCTCATCTTCACATTGATTGGGTTGCTGCAGACCATGATGGCACTCAGTGCCACCGAGTTACCCTTCGATAGCTTTCTGTTCTGGCTCGCCCAGTTGATGATCCTCAGCTTATTGATCCCGGCCTTCATCTTGTTGCGCCAGATTGCCACGGCGAACCTGACCTTCGAAGGTGCCAATCGCAGTACGGGAATTCGGATCAGTTGTTTGATCCTGATGTTGATTTCGCTGACCTGGGTGGGAATCTTCGCCGACCCCGGAATTCTGAGCAGTATTACGAGTTCGAGTGCATCGATGCCCGTGGAGGCCATCGTGACGTGGACGTCGCTGATTGGTGGTTGGTTGTGGTTGGTAGGACTCTTCACGACGACCGAGGACGACCGCCTATCGCGCCGAGTGCGACAGGAAGTTCCCTCCCGCTTGCTCACACGATTTCTCGTACTCCCCTTCTATCCCGGCGGAGGCCGCGGCTTCGTGTATTTCATGATGTCTATCATGATTTTGGTGTGCAGCAATTCGTATTTGATCTATGTCTGTTCGGGAAGTCCGGATGAAAAGTACAAATGCATGACAATGGTGCTGGCAGTGGCCGCGTACCTGTTGTTCTACATTGGGGTGACATCATTCCTCGGTCGAGTCCTCCGCCGCATTGGTTCGGACTTGCACGCATCTCATGCTCGCGTGTTGGGAATCCTGCTCGCCGCGGCCGGAATCATTGGTCCCTTTCTCTTCATATTCTGGGACTATCGATTCGGCCAGTCGCATCCCATTCTCATGGTGACGAATCCCTTTGTGACCTGCTTTCAGTTAATTTATGGCCCCCAATTAGCCTCTCCCCTGTGGGCCATTGCCCTCCTGGGAGTGATCGGACTGGCCCTTAACCTGAGAAACATTATCGTGGGAATTCGAGAATTCCTGACAGCCACTCCCAATAGCAACAAACAGAACAACGCCGCAGCTGCTGCGGTTTGAACAAGGACCAGACGCGACATCCATGGCCAACTACGTGATTGGAATCGAGATCGGCGGCACCAAGCTGCAACTGGCACTGGGCCAGGGCACATCCGCAAACTTCAAAGGATTTTGGCGAGGACAAATTTCGTCGACGGCCGGCGCGGGCGCGATCCGCGAACGGATTCGAGAAGCGATCCCCGAGCTACTAGAACAATCGGGCGTACGCCGCGATGACGTTGCTGGGGTCGGAATTGCCTTCGGCGGTCCCGTCGATACGGATCGTGGAGTCACCCTCGTCAGCCATCAAGTCGACGGTTGGCATAATTTTCCCATCAGCGATTGGGTGCGTCAGGAATTGGGATGGGCCGCTACGCTGCAGAACGATGCGGATAGCGCCGCCTTGGCCGAGTCCCGCTACGGAGCTGGCCAGGGATTTAATCCGTGCATGTACATGACGATCGGCTCCGGGATTGGTGGCGGATTGATCATTGGAGGCCGCATCTTCCGGGGATGCGGGGCTGGAGCTCTCGAAATCGGCCACCTGCGTCCAGGACAACTCCCCAAGCATCTGCCTCTCGGCGGTGAGACGGTCGAAGCCATCGGGTCGGGCTTTGGAATCACTACCCGGGCTCGGCTAGCCATTGAGGATTATCACTCGACGGCCGCCTATGTGCAGTCGCAATTCGGCACAACAAATCCCCAAGCCACCAGTGTCGATCCCGAGTTCCAATCGCGAATGGAACCAGGCCGGCGGCGGTTTTCGACATTGCTTGACCTGGCCGGAGGTGACGTCCAACGAGTCAACACCGCACTCATCGCCCAAGCTGCTGCCGCGGGTGACCCCTTGTCGTTGGGCTTGCTCTCCGACGCCACGCATGCCATTGGGTGGGCCATCGCTCAAGCGATCACCTTGATCAATCCGGCCCGGATCGTCGTTGGTGGTGGAGTGTCATTGATGGGCGAAGAACTGTTTTTTGCCCCGGTACGCCGAGCGTGCGAACAGTTCGTCTTTCCGCCGTTTAAAGGCATCGCAGAAATTGTGCCCGCGCAACTGGGTGAAGAAGTGGTCGTGCATGGTGCAGTCGCTGTGGCTGCGGCGGAATTTCTTGACGCGAGGGCCTCGTGAATCCACTTCGCTTGAGCAGCCTGGTACTCGGACTGGTGCTGTGCCTCACCACCAGTTCGGTTGTGGCCGCATCCAAACCGAATCTGATTCTGATCGTCGCCGACGATATGCGACACGACATGCTCGGTTCGGCCGGAAACCGTGTCATCCAAACGCCGAATTTGGATGGGCTGGCGCGTGACGGTGTCCGGTTTCGGAACATGTTTGTCACCACTGCAATCTGTGCCGCCAGCCGGGCCTCGATTCTCACTGGCCTCTATGAGCGAACTCACCGTTACACGTTCCGCAATAATCCCATCTCCAAAACACACTGGAGTCAGACCTATCCCGTGCAGCTCAAGCAAGCCGGCTATCGCACCGGCTTTGTGGGCAAGTTTGGCGTGGGAGTTGAAGAGGGGGCAACCGCCGAGGCCTTTGATGATTTCGCCCCGCTCGATCAGAACCCGTACTTCAAGAAACAACCCGACGGAACTCAAAAACATCTGACGGACATCGAAGGCGACCGCGCGGTCGATCGA
>JAZKFE010000498.1:5351-22806 GCA_040386595.1 Planctomycetota bacterium
GCAGCCATTCTGCCTCTCCCTTAGCTTTAATGCACCCCATGCGACCGACCATGCCCCGCAGCAATATTTCTGGACGCCAGCCAGCGACGACCTCTATCGAGACACCGTCTTCCCCACACCGAAGACAATGACCGACGAATTCTTCCTGCAACAACCCAAGTTTCTGCAGGATTCCGAAAGCCGCGTACGCTTCCACTGGCGCTTCGATGAGCCACAAAAATACCAGGCGATGGTCCGTGGGTATTATCGCATGATCACCGACATCGACCGAGTCGTCGGCCGCCTGCGAGAGGCCTTGCAACAACGCGGGCTGGATCAGAAAACAGTGATCGCCTTCACCGCCGACAACGGATATTTTCTAGGCGAACGTGGCTTCGCCGACAAATGGTATCTCTACGAACATTCCGTCCGCGTGCCGCTGATCATTTACGATCCACGAGCCTCGTCCGAGCAGCGAGGAAAAACGGTCGATCAGACATGCCTCAATGTCGACCTGGCTCCGACTCTCCTGGACTTCGCCGGGGTCGCTATTCCTAAGCATTATCAGGGCCGCAGCCTAGTTCCGTTACTGCAAGGGAACGTCGCCGACTGGCGAACAGACTTTTTCTACGAACATCTCTTCGAACGGGACAATATTCCCAAAAGCGAAGGGGTGCGGACCCCGCAGTACGCTTACATTCGCTGGTTCGAACAGCAACCGGTCGTCGAAGAACTCTACGATCACCAAGCCGATCCCGAGGAAGAACACAACCTGGTCAATGATCCGAAGTACGCGGAGACCCTGGAAAATCTGCGAAAACGCACGACCGCACTACGTGATCAATATGGTGGAGCGTTTGTCTCGAACCTGAAAACAGACCGGCCCGGGAAATGACGGCGGAACGAATCCGGGCCGTTGATTTTTGAGCGATGACGTATGACAATCCAGGCTCACATTCGCTCATTAACTTAGTCGGGAGTGACCGGCCTTGTCGTCGGAACTGATTTCTCATTTCGATGCCCTGATTCGACGTGACCCGGCACGTCGCGGGCTGATCAGTTCCGAAGAGCAATTCGGACCGCTGTGCCCCGGACATTTACACGCCGCGGCCGCCCATCTGGCGGGACATGCCAAGTGCGTGGGAATAGTCACCGGCTTCTATATCCCTCGCGGAGATCCCCCCGCAGCGGAAACAGACGGCCCCTTAGGTTCCCTGTTTCTCGCCTCGGCATTTGCGCAGTCGGGAATCCGAGCATTCGTGATCACCGACACTCTGTGTGCACCGGCCATCCGAGCTGCAGCGTCGATGTTGGATTTTCCACAAGCCAACGTCCTGGAATGCCCGCCAGACTCGAACGACTGGACGACCGAGTTCTGGACCACCTCTGCCGGGCGTGGGCTGAGTCACCTCATTGCTCTGGAACGAGTCGGCCCTAGCCACACGCTGGAATCACTCGCAGCACAATCACGTACCGATGAAATTCCCGAGCAGGCATTCCTACAAGCTGTGCCGCAGGTGACTTGGAATCACAGCCACAACATGCGGGGGGAAAACATCGATGCTCATACCGCCCCCCTGCACCGTTTGTTCGAAACATGCCGATCGATTCGACCGGAGATGAAAACCATTGGCATCGGCGACGGCGGCAATGAAATCGGGATGGGCTGCATTCCCTGGGAAGAGCTGACTCGACGGCTGCTGGGAGAACATTCCGCACGAATCCCCTGCCGGATTGCGACCGATTGGAACATCGTCGCTGGAACCAGCAATTGGGGTGGCTATGCCCTCGCTGCGGCCACACTGTTACTCCGCGGGCAAATCGAAGTTCTGCGACCGTTTACCTTCGACCAGCAGGAAAAATTGCTGAACCACGTGATTCAACACGGTCCCGCAGTCGACGGAGTGACCCGGTTGAGAGAACCCACGGTGGACGGTCTACCATTTCTGACCTACATCCAACCGTGGTTAGGCATGCGACACTTGCTCGGCTGGGATACCCCATAGTCGTTGTTCGCTCCGCGAACAGAACGCGTCGAAGTATACAGGCTGACATAAAGTCCAAGTTGCAATCACGCCCCAAGCCAGACGAAGACGTTATGTTCGCGGAGCGAACAACGACTATGGGGACTATATCGACTATGGCATCAATCTATTTCAGTAGCCTCAAGCCGGTCGTCGTGATCTCGTAGGGGACGATGGACTCATCGCAGGCGCTGCCGCGGTGCTTGGCAATCTGCAATGCTCGGCCCATCTTGCCGTTCTCGCGAGTCTTCCCCATCAAGATGATCGTGTTCGCATTCGCCAGCACGTCACCGCTTTCAATGGGGCGTTCCAGCATGTCGTCGAGCATGACTTCGTGCGTCGTATAGAGCAACAGGCACCCGACATCCTGATGCCGATAGCCGTGCTGCAAGATTTTCGGCTCGTTGGCCCGATAATTCACGCGGAACAGATCGCGAGCGACCCAGTCAAAATCCTTATGCAGGATCTGATGGTAGACGTATTCAAATAGATGAAATTGGAACGATTCGCTCTCGCGTTCGGTCGGTTCCACACCGTCGATGACAACGCGGCGGACGCCATGCACAAAATTGCTGTAGAAGAAAAAGATGGCCGAATCGAGCTTCCGGGCGAGCTCAATTTTCCATTCCCGCCAGCCATCAACATCCAAATCGCGACGCGTCACCCGACGCCCGCTCTGTTGGAAAATGTGCAGATAATCGCGACGAGCCTTCTCGCGATCAAAGGCGTCGAGAGGCTCAATGGGGGTGTCGGGGAACTGCTCGGTGGGCGTCCAATCGAACAAGCGGCGGGCGTAGTCGCGATGATTTTGCGAGTCGCCGCGTGACGTCAGATCGAACAACAGCCCCGGTTCCTGCTCCTGTTTTTTGCCGTGATACGACCACTGCAAACCCAGCTGCGTCTTGCCGATTCCTGTCGCTCCGCAGACAACGGTCAAGGTTCCCGGAATCAAACCACCACCCAACATCTCGTCTAAACCGGGAATTCCCGTCTGCAAACGCTCCATGATCCAGCCTTCGTTCCTAAATCTGAATTGTCAAAAGCAACGCCAGTAGCGTGCCTCAGTATGAGTATAAAAAAGACAACGAACCGGGCGAGAAGTTCAGTCGGGCAACATCTCGATCGGTTCGCAGCAACCTAAAATTGCCCAGCAAAATCGTGAAAAATCATTCTGGCGGGAAGAGCTTTTTGTTGATCGCTTTGACGCGTTCGCCCTTCTTCGCCACCGCAACGGGGACCTTCAAAGACATGGTCATCGGTCGCAGGCAAGTCTTTTCATTACAGGCCTGATACTTGATCAAGAACTCGAGTTCCTCGTCTTTTCCTGCCGCTCCTGCGGGCACTTCCACCAGGCCACGAATTTCGATCTGCTTGGAATAATAGAGGATTTTCTTATCTAATCCTTCCACCGCATGCTCTTCGGGCTCGGGGTAGCTGATTTGGTCGGCCGTCGATTTCAGTTTCGACTTCATCGACAATTCAGTGGCAATCGCAAATTCATCCGGAGCCGGATTCGGGTTAATGTGCCAACCGTCATCGATATCGAGAATGATGACGAACTCACAGGCATCCCCCGCCGGCAATTTGTCGACGGACAAGAAGGCCTGCCCCTTCACATGTTCGGGGGGCTTCTTTTTCTTAGCGGCGGGTGCACCAGCCGCAGGTTCTTCTGCGGCAACAAGTATGATCTGATCGACGGGCTGTTCTTCATCCACACTCGACTGCTTGTTGTCAGGCGGAGTATTGCCCGCCGGAACTTCGGGTGTCAGCATTAAAAACTCATTGAGAGCCACTGCCATATTCACGGCGTTGCGTGGCGTTTCCTGCATTACCTGCGCAGCGGCTTCTAGTGTCTGTTCGGCATACTGGCGATACTCGGGCTTCTTGGCCAGACGTGCCAGTCGCAACAGATTGCGGACAGCCACACTATTCCCCGAGGGCAGCACTGAATCATGCATGTCCTTAATACGGACCAGCAATTCTTCGTGATCGGTCGCCATAAAGAAATAACCGTGCTGCTTGTCATCCCAGAAGAGTTCTTGCTGCTGATCCTGCAAACGGATCGCGGCATTCAGCCACTTCTCGTCGCCGCTGGCGGTGTGTAGTGCGAGCAATCCCTCAATCAAGAATGAAAAATCATCCAGATAGGCAGGGACCTTCGCCACCTGAGCTCGATAGGTGCGTAACAGACGGCCTTTGTCATCTCGCATTCGGGAGAGAATAAACGTCGCCGCCTTCTCGGCCGCATGCAGATATTCAGGTCGATTCAAAGCCGTCGCTCCATGAGCCAGTGCCCGAATCATCAAGCCGTTCCAGCTGGTCAACACCTTGTCGTCGCGTAGCAACGGCTCCCGCTTCTCGCGGACGGCCAGCAGGGTCGCATTGATCTTCCGCAGCCGTTCATCCACTTGCGTCGCGGTCAGCTTAAAGTCATCCGCCAACTTGGAAACCGGCCGAATCACTTCCAACACATAGCCATGTTCGAAATTCGCCTCGCGATCCAAACCGTAGTGTTGCGCAAACAACCGCACATCTTCGGGTTCGAGAGCCTTCTTAATTTCATCTCGCGACCAGACGTAGTATTGGCCTTCAATTCCGGCAGTCTCGGCATCGAGTGCCGAATAAAAACCACCTTGATCGTCAGTCAGATCGCGTAACACAAACGTAAAAATGTCTTCGGCCACCGATCGGTACAGCTGATTGTTCGTCGCCTTGTAAGCGGCCACATAAACATCCGCCAGTTGGGCGTTGTCATACAGCATCTTTTCAAAGTGCGGGACGCGCCAGAAACGGTCGGTACTATAGCGGTGAAATCCGCCCCCTAACTGATCGTGAATCCCGCCAGCGGCGAGTCGATCCAAAGTGAAATACAGCATCTCCGTGGCTTTGTCCTGCGGATGCTGCGTGAGGTATTTTTGGAGCAGACTCAGCTTCACGGGCACCGGAAACTTCGGTCGCTTGGGTTGCTCGGGATTGAAGTCAAATCCGCCGTATTCCGCGTCAAAAGTCCCCTTCAGCTGCTCGACGGAGGTCGTCACGAGCTGCTCGTCCAACTTAATAGGAACCAGCGACGGTCGAATCCGCACCGTATTTTTCACGGCGTTGGCGAGCAAATCGGCGTTCTTAAGAATTTCATCCGGCGTTTCGGTCCAAGCGGTTTGAATCCGCTTGAGCACGGCCGGAAAACCTTGTCGCCCATCTTTATCCTCAGGAGGAAAATACGTTCCGCCACCTAAGGGTTTCAAATCAGGCGTCAGAAACATCGACAGCGGCCAGCCCCCCGCCTGGGGGGCCCGAATGGCCTGGTAGTAGATCTGCAACGAGGTCATATAGATATCATCGACATCGGGCCGCTCTTCGCGATCTACCTTGATGTTGACGAAATGCTCGTTCATGTATTTGGCGATGTCGGGATTGGTGAAGACCAATCGCTCCATGACGTGGCACCAGTAGCAGCTGCTATAGCCGATCGACAAAAAGATCAGCTTCTTCTCCCGCTTGGCCTTTTCGAAGGCTTCCGGCCCCCAAGGGAACCAATCAACGGGATTATGCGCGTGCAGCAGCAGGTACGGACTGGTCTCTTTGGCGAGTCGATTTGCGGGGGCCTTATCGGCTTTGTCTTGTGCTTTTGCGGAATAGCCTTGGCCACCACAGCCCCCAATGCCACACACGACGGCCAAAACAAATGCGACGCGCCACCCTGCTGAAATCGGACGAGACATAATCGACTTCCCTGTGAACAGTCTGATTGCCGCCTGACATCATTGGACACAAGACATCCAACCAGTCAATGACGGCACGCGCTAACGATTGTAACTTCTGAATGGACGCGGACCAAGGTATGTCACCGCCCAGAGCGACACGAAGTCACAAATTCGAAAGCGACGGCAGGCTGGGCAAATTAGAAAACGGCCCCTGCAACCACGATGCAGTCGCATGTTAGGCGGGAGATACGATTCATCTACCGCCATTTGGAGAGATCCATTAAGCGGTGTAACAGACACCGCGTGCAGCTTCATCGACGCAGTCGAGGGGTAGCCCAGATTCTCGAATCTGGGTGAGCGCAGCGAACAGGAGGTTGCGGTTTTAGAGAGTCAGCACCAGCTTCAGGCTCGTAGGAGAAACCCGCGACGTAATTCTCGCATTGTTTTTTCACTCAAGGACGTTTTCAAGTCGGGAAATCCGACTCAGAGAATGACAATCGGGAATCGAAATCGAAGGAGCCCCGGCCTCTTGTTCGCTTCGCTCACCCAGATTCAAGAATCTGGGCTACCCAAGCAGCAACAGGACCACCATCAAAAAAAAGGTCCCCTCGCTCTTTGGCTTACTTGATCAACTCGTTGAACAAGGCCCGGTAGTACCGCATGATGCGTGGAGCGTCGGTGGTTGCCGGGCTTTCTGAAAGAAAATAACCCTTGTAGTCCTGAGCTTTCAACAGCCCAAACAGCTCGCGGTAGGGGTAGCTTTTATCGAACAGATCGTGAATGTGAACGGTGCTGCCGAATTTGTTTTTGAGTAACTCGAAGGCCAATTTAATCGATCCGTTGACCGTTTCGCCCGGATTGGAATTCCAGCACACCACGACCAACGGGTGATTGGCGATCTGCATGATTTTCTGCATGACGGCCGGATCTTGCGTCCCCGGGCCATGTACTTCGACGCGAATCTCTTGATTGTAGCCGGCAGCGAATTCACCACATTCCCGCAGTGCCAAGCCCATCCGTTCAATCGTCTTGTCGCGTTCTTCCCCCTTCACAAAACCATTGGGACGAACTTTCACCCCAGTCGCGCCGATATCGGCGGACAGCTCGATGAACTTCTTGGTCAACTCAATGTTCTGTTGCAGAACGCCGTGATCAGCGCTGTGATACTCGCAAGCAGACCCGGGGCCCACGCACTTCACGGGTGAATCCGCAAAACGTTTGCGGACTTCCTGGCGTTGCTCTTTACTGAGCGTGACTTCGACACCGTGCTTGTGCGTGCTCCGCAATTCGATCCCGTCGAATTCGGCATCAGTGCAATGTTTAATGAGCGTGGGCAGATCCCAATCCGCGCCCCACATGTAGGTCACCATTCCCAGTTTCATCAGCAGCACTCCTCGTGGCGCGACACGGGTCGGCAAGTATTGATTCGTTCGTCCAGCAACACAGTTTTCACGCGCCACCACAATCCCGCAAGTCTGCGACCGCTTCCACTGGCCGTTTTTCTGAGTTTCTCGCTCCACAGCGAGACGGCGCGTCCCACATACCTCTGCCAGTGGCAAGGCCTCCAGCAAGATGCCAAAAATGTCAGAAAACTAAGGTTTTTCGCCACTCGGCCGATCAAAGAGACAGAATCTGACTGAGGTCCCACGTGATCCGTAACCTGTTTGCAGTTCGCGACAACAATTTGTAGGCTGCATGATGGAACGGGAGCGAATCCAGACGGCAGCACTCGGCGAAAATTCAGGGGCGTGAAAGGACTGACTGTGCGACTGAACTACCGGCGATCTCCGTTGCTTGTCGCCGTGTGCGTGGTCGTGCTGCTAATTTCTGCGTTACCCAAGGGTTATGCCGAAGGTGACTGGGAAATCACGCCTCAAAGCGAGCAATCCCTGGAGCTGGGATTGGAATGGCTGGCTCGAAATCAGGGCCCGGAAGGGAATTGGGAGTCGAACGATCTGGGCCTCGTCAGCATGGGAGTGCTCGCGTTTCTCTCCGCGGGACACACTCCCGGCCGTGGCAAATATGGTCCGAACGTTGAACGAGCCCTGTCATACGTCCTCAAGAATGCCAAGCCTTCCGGCTTGCTCAATATCGCCGATCCGCACCGTGACATGTACAACCATGGCCTGTCCGCATTCGTGCTGGGGCAAGCCCACGGAATCACCAACGATCAAGCGATCAGCCCGGTTCTCGACCGAGCTTTAAAACTCATTCAAAACACTCAATGCCGCGACGGTGGCTGGGATTATCGAGCCCAAGCCCAGCAAAACGGGCATGATCTGAGCCTGGCGGTGATGCAGGCAAAAGCGCTACGAAGCGCGGTCGACAGTGGCCTGGAAGTCGCACCTGAAGTCATTGATCTCGCCATCAAAAGTGTTCGAGACCACTATCGCACTAAAAGCGGCAAGCGTGGGGGCGAAGACCCCGCGTTGCAATCCGAGCCCGGCCAATTCACGTACGATGGCAATCGCGGCACGCTCGCCATGGCAGCGTGTGGCGTGGTCTGCATGCAGGAGTTCGGCCAGTACGAGGATTGGCGGATTGGCAAGAACATGGACATGATCACCCGGGAAGTCGAACAACTCAGGGTACCGGGCAAGAATGACGGGCACGTGCCCTGGGATGCCTATACGCTGTATTACGTCGGCCAAGCCCTCTATCAAGTTGGTGGAAACCCTTGGCAAACGAATTACCCGAAGCTGCGGGACCACCTTGTCGCTGGTCAGTTTCGCGATCCCAATGATCCCAGCCGACATGGTTCCTGGAATGCCGGGCAACATGTGGGAGGCAAGCCAGGCCAGCTGTATGGCACGGCGGTCGGCTGTTTCATCCTGGCAATTCCGAATCGGTATCTACCCATTCTGCAGGAAGGCAAGATCGACAGCCTGAAAGCCTTGCAACGCGGCAGTCCGACAAAGCCTGCTAACTAAGCGACACCTAGCAAATCGCAAAAAATCCCCACGGTGAAGCCGAGCACGAAGCGACAAATACAAAAAACAAGAGATGTGGAACCACGAATCACACCAATCACACCAATCACACGAATGTGGAACAGTCCATCGCGGTTGTCGGGAAATCAGTGGAATGTTCGAGGCTTTTTCCTGTTTTCGATAGTCAAATCGAGAATCGATCTTCCCCTGTTTGATTCGTGTTATTGGTGTGATTCGTGGTAAAAAAATCCCAAATGATCACGAGCGTGACCATTTCTCTTCCGACATCGTCATGCATTGCAACGTACAGCTCAGAAGAAACGAATTCACTCTGGGCATTACAACTCCGTGTTCTCTGTGGTTCCCGTCAATCGTCTGTCTGATATTCTGAATTAAGAATCCCATAATTTTTCGGGTGGTCTAACTCGCTGACGACGCTCGGTCGCAGTCAGGTCCGCCCAGAAGATTCGTTCTGAAGAATACGCACTCATCATCAACCGTTAACATCAACGATCCAGGCCACCGTTCCCATGGCCGCGGCGATATCCGACGCATCACTGCCAGGGTGTGGTGGCTCGTCGGTCGTTTGATTTCCTATTTGTTCATCGCACCTGTTACGACGATCTATGCCCGCTTTTTTCCAAGTTGCGTTTGCTCTCGCCGGACTCGCGGCAGCCACAGGGCCGGTGATTATTCACTTGCTCAACCGGCGGCGATTTCGCGTCGTCGAGTGGGCCGCGATGGACTTCCTGCGCGAAGCCCTGCAACGCAATCGCAAGATACTGCAACTGCGGGATTTGATTCTGTTGGCCATTCGCACTGCCGTCGTGCTGCTGTTTGGCCTAGCCTTGGCTCGTCCTTATTGGCAACATCAGGCCGGTTCGCTGGGCGGTCGCGGCCCCGTTCATGCGGTCATGATTCTCGACAATAGCCAGAGCATGGGTTTCTCAAAGCTCAGTGGCACGTTGCTCGACGAGGCCAAACGGAAAGCCGCAGAGTTCATCACACAGCTCCCCACCGGCAGCCGGATCTCGATCATCCCACTTTGCGGTTCGGATGCCGCCTTCAGCCTGGAACCTTATCGGTCTCCGGAAGATGCTCGTGAGGCCCTGGCCAAGCTGAATGTCGTCGACCGTTCCGGCACAGCTGGCCAAGCGGCCGATCTGGCGGTGGAAGCCTGCCAGCTGGCCCCCGATCTGCCCGCCAAACGAGTGGTCTTTCTCGGCGATCAGCAATTGGGAAACTGGCCCACTGGCGGACTCAGCGAGCAACTCAAACAACTCCCTGAAATGCAAGTGGTCCATATCGGGGCAGATACTGTCGAAAATGCGTGGATCGCTGATTTTCGGTTGCAGGACGGAATCGCCGACATCGAAACACCGACGGCTTTTTATGCCACCATTCGCTATGACGGCCCCAGCCCGAAATCGAACGTCCAGGTTTCCTTGGAAGTGGACGGTTCGTCAGTCGCCAGTCGCAACATTGACCTCGAACCGGGGCAGTCGCGGGAAGTCCAATTCCCGTATCGGTTTGATGTTCCGGTCGAGCCTGGTCGAGCGAGTTTTATCACCGCTTTGGTAAAATTACACGAAGATACCTTGCCAGGTGATCGACTGATCAGCGATAATAGGCGGTGCGCGGTCGTTCCGGTTGTGGCGGCGCTGCCAGTCGTGTTTGTGGATCAACTGGGAGAGAAGGAAGATGCAGCCCGGGGTGACTATGGCGAGTCATTCCACTTGCGGCGTTTGCTGGCACCGGTTGTCAGTCGCGGCGAGACACAGCGTCAGCTCGTGCAAATCAGACATACGACGATCGCCAATTTGAATCGTGAGGCGTTGGAAGATGCCCGGCTGGTCGTGATTGCGGGCGTTTCCAATCCGGGGCCGGCGGTTTCGCTGCTTCGGGAGTATGTACAACAGGGGGGACAAGTCGTCATCACGGCCGGGGCTCAATTTGATCCCCAAGCCTGGAACAACACCGCATGGCTGGAAGGAACGGGGATTCTGCCGGCCCCTTTGCAAACGGATTTGTTTGGGAAAATGCCGGCAGAATCAGCGGGCCAACTCGCTCCTTTTCAGCTTGCGGTGAATTCTCTTGTTCATGACTACTTCCGCTTAGAAGATGTCTCGGAAGACGAACTGGCGGACCTCTACCAGACGCCCCTGTTCTTCAAGTCGGCCGTTGTCGACATGTCCTCAACCGTGCTCGAAGCGTTTTCTCAGTCAGAAACCAAGCGGCTAATAGAAGAACGCGAATTCTTCCAGGAGTCGGCCAAACGGCAGTCAGGTTGGGCACGCCAAGAAGCCCAGGGAACTCTGGCCGCCGCCGCTCAACAACAAAAGCGACAGGACGACCAGCGACGCGCGAAGCTCCAGCCGAAATGGTTGCTGTGGACCAGCCTGCACGGCAACAATCCCGCCGACTCGAAGACCATTCCGCAACTGGTCGAAGCAGCGATGCCTCAAGTTCTCGGGCATTTCACCGACCCGAAAAAAATGCCCTTCCTGGTCGAACGACGGATCGGCAAAGGCCAGGTCCTGTTCTTTTCCAGCGGCGTCTTCTCCGAATGGAATGACCTCACCAAGACCAACGCAGCGCTGGTCTTCGACCGGATTTTTCGGTTCCTGCTGCAGGACACCCTGCCCCGTCGCAATCTGGAAGCGGTGGAGCAAGTCACCCTGCCGGTGGAATCGGGTGACCGCCGCGTCAACTACACGCTCACCCGTCCCGGGCAGCCGGCTGAAACCCTGACAGTGGACGCATTGGGTGGGGATACTTATGGCGTGACCATTCGTAACATCACCCAATCGGGCCACTATCTGGTTGCCGCCACACGGTCCATTGATCCAGCCGCGGCTCAATCGACCGAGCCGGATAAATTGTGGAGCATACCGCTCGCCGTGAACGGGCCTGAGCGAGAATCGGAACTGCGTTCCATCGACGCCGCAGAATTGCGAAAACGGCTGGGAAATGCCAACTATCGGTGGATTGAACGTGACGAGCCCATCAGCTTGGAAGGTGCCCAGATCAGTTTTCAAAATCTCTGGAAATGGTTGATCTGGCTGGTACTCGTCGGACTCCTTACAGAACTCGCCGTGCTGGCCTGGCCGAATCTCAAACGGCTGAAGGGGGGGAAGACATGAACTTCACCCGCGTATTCGGCCGATGGTTTGGCTTGGAAAACGTCGACTCGGTAGACAATGTCGCGCTGACGTTCGGGGCCCCGTGGGCTCAACAAGGCCCCGCCTGGGTCTTCTTCGGCTGCCTGGCACTCGTCTTAATCAGCATCGTCTTCTACGTTCGCTATCAAACGCGAGCCCGGATCACGGCACGAGTAGCCCTCGCCGTGGCGCGAGCTCTGCTGCTCTGTCTGGTATTTCTGATCCTCGCCGATCCGGTGGTCTCGATCAAAATCGTCAGCCATCCACGCCCCTTGCTGTGGCTGTTGTTTGACGGGACCGACAGCATGGGCATTGAGGATGAACTGTCCGATTCTGAACGAGCCAGCCTCAATCGGGCCGCGGGAATTCCAGAAAGTTCCAGCTCCGCAAAAAAACTGTCGCGGCAGGGTTACATTCAGTCGTTCGTGAAGCAGCCTCAGCAAAATCTGATCCAGCAGCTGGGCGAAAAATACCGGTTAAAAACCTTCCGGTTCGATCGCGCAGATGGCGTGCAGGCATTGGATGTTTCCCAAACGACGAATGAAGCCATCGATACCGAAAAACTCGCCACCCAGTTGACGACCAGCGGCCAAGTCACGGCCATTGGTAAGACGCTGGAAGATTTGTCGCTGCGGCATTCGAGCGGCAATCTGGCGGGCGTACTGGTTTTTAGCGATTTCGATCAGAACACCGGGCCCGCGGCGTTGGGGCCTGCGAAGCGGTTGGGGGTTCCTCTCTACACAGTCGGCATTGGCCCCGAAGCCGCGGTCGATATCGCCGTGGATCTGCAGGCCCCTCTGCTAATGAAGAAGGCCGAACGAGCCACCTTGATCGCGCTTGTGCGGCAGACGGGTCTGAAAGGTCAGGCGGTGACTGTCCGTTTGACGGCTCGCAAATTGGGGGGCACCAGCAGTGCCAACGACGAACTCGGCATTCCCATCGGTGAAAAAACGGTGACGCTCGACGATCAATTGCTGCCGGTCGAGTTCCCCTACGAACCGACAGACACCGGCCGCTTCGTGTTCGCCGCGTCTGTCGATCCCATGCCTGCAGAAGTTGTCCAACAGAACAACAAAGCCGAACGCGAAACCAATATTCGAGATGATTTTCTACGATTGATGTTCGTAGAGTACGAGCCGACGTGGGAATGGCGGTTCATCAAGGAAGTGTTTCATCGCGACAAGCTGGTCGGCATGCGCGGGTTCCGCACCTACCTGCGTTCCGCCGATCCCAAAGTCCGCGAAACCAATGAGTTGTTCCTGCCGACGCTGACTCCTAAACGCAGTGAGTTCTTCGCAAACGACGTCATTTTCTTGGGGGATATGCCAGCGGCGACGCTGAGCACGCGATTCTGCGAAATGACCAAGGAATTCGTCAACACGTTTGGCGGCGGCTTGGTCGTGATGGCGGGCCCGCGATTCGGTCCCGGTGAACTGGCCGACACACCGCTGGCCGACATGCTGCCGGTCGTGGTCGATCCCGATGGACGCCTCAACGACAGCCAAGAGTTTCGACTGCAGCTGACTCCTGAAGGGCGGATCGAAGACTTCATGCAACTGGGTGCCAATCCGGTTGAGAACAGTCGCGCCTGGGACACGTTGGGAAAATTGCCCTGGTATCAGCCGGTGGCCAAAGTGCATCCGGTGGGGACCACAGTGCTGGCGCAACATCCCTTCGATAAAACAATCGATCAAAAGACTCCGCAGCCACTGATTGCTGTCCGCCGTTATGGCAAGGGGCAAGTCATCTATGTCGCGTTTAACGAAACGTGGCGTCTGCGCCGCAAATATGGTGAGCAACATTACCGGCAGTTCTGGGGGCAAATGATTCACCGCCTGGGACTTAGCCATGCCCTGGGCAGTCAAAAGCGATTCGTCGTGCGAACCGATCGGCCGCAATACCAGGCAGACGACAAGGTCACGCTGACCGTCGAAGCGTACGACGCCAACTTTGAGCCATTAAACGAATCGACCTTCCCGGAAAAACAGTTGAAGGCCGAACTGTATCGACCGGGACGCCCCGCCGAAGGTGGCGAACCGTCACAGCCAATTACGATCTCGCAATTGCGAGAAGGAGTTTTTGAAACCCGCCTGCCGGTATTTGACAGCGGGGAATATCGAGTGAGCGTGATTGATCCCGTCACCAAGGAGCCCTCGGAAGTTTTTTTCCAGGTCACTAGCGTTTCGGCCGAACGCCGCAGTGCAGTGCGTAATGTTGCCCTGCAATCACAGCTCGCGGCCACGTCGGGGGGCAAGGCTTACACACTCGAAACGGCCTCGCAATTCCTGAAAGATTTTCAGCCACAAGAACGCACCGAAGTTTCCGTCCAGACGTTTGAGATCTGGCATACCTGGTTTTGCTTCACGCTGATTGTGGTCCTGATGTTGGGAGAATGGCTGTTGAGAAAATGGTGCAATTTATCGTGATGACCGTATCGGGAGGGTGAGGCTCCTGCCGAACCGAAATTGAACTTAGCTCTTCAAGACTAAGCGGTTCGGCAGGAGCCTCACCCTCCCAGGAAATCAACGGTTAGCGCGATCGAAGAAGACGTACGATGCTGAATGTTTGACGGTTTGGAAACCATGAGTAAGCTTGCGACACTCCGTTCTCGATTGAATTCGCTGCGCCAGCGCCGGGCTGTGGTGCGGTGGGGGAACGCCTGGAGTGCGCTCGCGACGGCGCTGCTGGGGCTGCTGGTGGCGGCCTTTGTCGTCGACTTCCAACTGGAGATGTCGCGTCCGCAACGGTTTGTCTCGCTGCTGTTCCTGGCAGGCGCGTTGTGGTGGATTTTCCAACGTTTCACTCAACCCTTCCTCGGCCAGCGTGAATCGGAACTCGACATCGCCCTGCTGGTCGAGAAGCAACAGGAGATCGATACGGATCTCGTCGCCGCGTTGCAATTTGAGTCGCCCGAGGCCCAGCAATGGGGTTCGGCAACTCTGGAACAAGCGGTGATCGATTACGTGGCGGACTTCGGACAAGGGATGGATGTTTTTAAAGGGTTCAATGCGACTCAGCTGCGCCTCCGAGCGACGACTTGTGCCGTGACCTTCCTGCTGATCTTCGTGGCAGTCGTGATGTATCCGCGGCATGCATCTGCCTTCTTCAATCGACTACTGCTGGGGTCACGACATTATCCGACGCGCACCGTAATCGAGCAGATTCTCGTGAACGGCCAGCCGGTGAATATCGATGGATCTGCCGCGGCCATTAAAAAGTTTCCGTTCGGGCAGCCACTCAAATTGGAAGTGGTGTGCAGTGGCGAGCTACCGGCAGAGGGCCTGGCCAAACTGACGACTGTGGCCCAAGGGATTCACACGGCACTCAAGCTTGAGCCGCGTGGAAGACCGCAATCGGGCCAGCAGACATTCGCCGCCGAACAATCGCGACTGGTGGATTCGATCCATTATCAAGTTTTCCTCGGCGATGCCTGGACCGATCCAGCCACGTTGCAAGTGATCCCGCTGCCTGTTGTCACGTTAGAGCTCGAAGCACTCCCGCCCCCCTACGCCGCGAAGATTGAGCAAGCTCGCGCCGAAAAAAGCGGCTCGCGGCAGATTGCCGTCATCGAAGGCTCGCGGGTTGAGCTGAGACTGGTGTGTTCGAATAAGGACTTAGAGAAAGCCACGGTCACCGTCGACAAGCAAGTCATTCCGCTTGTCTCGACTGATCCCGAAAATAAGATCTGGACGTTGCCCAAAACACAAACGCCTTTTACGCAGGTCACGACGCCTCTGCGTTATGAAGTCCAGGTCAAAGATCGAGACGGCCTGGGGCTCGAACAACCGATCGTGGGTTATGTCCGCATGAAAAGTGATCGCCCGCCGCGGATCATGGCAGGGATTATCAGCAAGCGAATTCTGCCCGGGGCCAAACCTAAGATCTCGTTCGGGGCGACGGACGACTATGGCATCGCCAAGGTTCGCGTCCTGCAAGAAGTATTACGGGCAAACGGCGAGACCGAGCAGAGCACCACCGACGTCGAAACGATTCCTGAATCGCAACAGCCACAGACTTCTTATAAGGGTCGTTACACGGCGGATTTCAAGCAATTGAAGCTGGCTAAAGGTGATCAGCTGAAACTCACGCTGGAAGCGATTGACTACCGAGGCAACCTGGAAGGCAAATCGGCCACCAGCGAACCACTCGTGTTAGAAGTCACCGACGTCCAAGGTTTTCTAGCAGGTATGGTCGAGACCGACGAGCAATCCGCGCGTCGCCTGGATGCCATCATCCAACGTCAGTTGGGGATTGGAGAGACGCAATGAGCACCGTATTCCGTCACGTCTCAACAGGTCTGCCGGCGCTCTGTCTGCTGCTATCAACGGTATGGGCCGTCGATCCGGTGGCGCTGCGCAACAAGCAGGATGCCCAACAACGAGCCCGAGCCATGACCAAGGAGCTCATCACCAATGTGCTGGATATTCAAATCCAGCAATTGGAAGAGAACGGTCTCGATGAGCTGCCCGTTTTCAAAGACATCAAATCGATGCGTACCAACATCGACGCACTGGTTGAAGCCCAGATGAATGAAGTCGTTCACCTGCTGACAAAGGCCCAGCAGGGAACGACCGCAGAACGCGACGAGTCATTCAAAAAGGCTCGCGGGATGATTCGTGAGATCGTGCTGAAGCTGGTCTCCGAACGCCAGGCGTTGTTACGACGCCTGAAAGCCGCAGAGATTGTCGCCCAAGTGAAGCGTCTCATCGAACTTGAGTCTTCCGCTCTCAAAACCACAAAGCTGATCCCCAGCGAGAAGCAAACTCGTCAGGAGCAACTGGCGTTGGCCGTGATCGAAGATCAACAAGATGTCAAAGAGCTGTTTCTGCACCTAGTCGAAACACTGGTGGATATCCGCAGCTGGGGCGGCCCCGTCGGCGCTGGAGCGACCGACGCGTTACGCATTCTGAAGGCGGCAGACGTCGGCCGGGACCTCGATCAAGCCGGCCAGAATCTGGAGGCGGCCAAATACGATCCCGCGGCCAAAAATCAAGAAGCGATCGTCAAAGGTTTGCGATTGGTTCTCGAAAAGATTGAAGCTGCTCAAGGACTCATCAACGCCGATCGTCAAGCCGCGGTGGAGATGATCCAGGCCATCACGAAGCTGCAGGAACAAGTTCGGGCACAGACTCAACAGGCCGAACAACAAAACCAGAATACCGTTGAAAAGCCGCTGATTGATCAACAAGCCAAGGTGCAACAGGATCTGGGCAAGCTGGCCCAGGCATTGGAACAAGTGGCCGAGGATCATCCCCAACTGCAACCATTGCTCGAACAAGCCAAGGCGGCCGCTCAAGAGGCCCGGTCGGAGTTGTTTGAAGGGAAGCTGGCGGAAGCCGAAAAGGATCAAGGCAAGGTGCTCGGGAATCTGGCGCAACTTGAGCAGCAACTGCAGCAAGCCAATCAGACCGACCAACATGATCAAAGTGCAGCACAACTGGCTCTGCGAGTGAAAGAGCTGGAAAAAGCTCGCGCAGCGATCAAACAGGCCCAGGAACAGCAGGCTGAAGCCACACAAAAAGCGGTTCAGGAACCGGCGGCGGCCAAGACCGCGGAAGAGCGAGCGGCCGCGAAGATCGCCGAAGCCGCGAAAGCCGAACTGCCCCACGCTGTCGAATCCCGTCTCGCCGAAGCTGAAGCCGCGGCAAAAGACGCTG
>JAZKFE010000498.1:22816-44807 GCA_040386595.1 Planctomycetota bacterium
GACACCTCAAAAGAATCAGCAGGCCGTCGAAAACTCCGAAGAAGCTCTCGAACGCGCTGTCGCAGAAATCGAAGCCGCTTTGGCGGATGCTCAGCGACAGCAAGTGGCGGTCAAGATTGGCGAACTGGCCCGAGCGGCAGAAGCCATCGAACGTGCCGCGGCAGCCGAACGCAATGTGGGCGCAGAGGCCAAGCAGGCGGCTCAAGAGAAGGGTTTTGAAAAAAACGCCGTTGATGAATTGAAAGCCGAACAAGCGGAAGTGAAGAAGGTCACCGAAAAAATTGCCGAGGCCATCAAGGATTTGGCACAGATCGCGGCCAAGACATTGGAACAAGCTCTGCAAGCCGAAGCCGGCGTGGCGCAGCAACTGGAATTGGCCGGGGCCAAGCCGGGTGAGACATCGAAGCCGGAAGCCCAGGAAGCGGCTCAAGGAGCAGAGACTGCTGCCGCCCAACTGACGAAGGCGGCGGCCCAGATCCGCCAAGAAATTCAGGCGGCATCTCAACAGCTGGCACAGATCACCGCAGAGCAACTTCAGGCCGTGCACGAAGCACGGAGTGCTGTCGAAGAAACTCAGGCCAAGCTGCCCGAATCCAATGCCGCGCAAATGGCTCAATTGGAAGCAGCGGAAGCCAAGATTCGTCAGGCACAGCAAGACCAGCAGAAGGCCGCCGGTCGCCCCGCAGCGGCCGAGGCCCTGGCGCTGGCCGACCAAATTGGCGAGGCTCTGGAACAGCAAGCGGTGGCAGATGCGGCTCAAGATGCCTTTGAAAAAGGGAAGTCGAACACCCCGCTGGATGCTGCGGCACAACAACAGGCAGTGGCGGATGATTCCAAGAAACTGACGGAACAAGCCGCCGAACGACCTCAGGCGAAGACTCAGCAACCGGATGCATTGAAGACCGCTTTGGATCAAGCGCAGGCAGCCGCTCAGGAAGCAGCCAAAGAAACGCTGAATGGCGAAGCTGCCAAGGCGGACGCCGCACGCGCCGCAGCCAAGGCGGCGTTGCAGGCAGCACAACAACTCGCCACGGCCGAAGCCCAAGCCGCTCAGGAGGCCCCCGCAGGTCAGCCGGATACGGCGGCTCAAGAACGAGTGGGACAGGAAATCCAAGAGGCCCAGAAGCTGGCTGCCGATGCGGCGCCTCAAGCGAGTGAAAAACTGGCTCAGGCGGGCGAACAATCGGCTGTCGCTCAACAGCAGTTGAACATGGGACAAGCCAAACCAGCCCAAGCTGCTCAAGCGAAGACAGCGGACGCTCTGGCCCAGGCCAAGGAGCAGTTGCAGGCCGCCCAAGCGGCGCTCGCCAAGCAGCAGGCCGAGAAGTTTGACACGGAAGGCAAACAAACCGACGGCCTGGCCGACCAGACGGCGAAGGTGGATGCGGGTGCGACTGGTGCCGTCCAGTCTGCAGAACACACCGCTGAGGAAGGCGCCACCGAGGCCACTGGAGCCAAGGCCGAAATCACAGCGAAGACACAGCAAGCGGTCGAGCGGGCTTTGGAACAAGCCGCGGCCGCGCTGGCAGCTCGTGAACAACAAATCCGGCGTGATCAAGCAATCGCTCAAACCCTGGGTGATTTGGCCCAGCAACAGCAGGCTGCGGCCGACGCCATTGCCCAGCAACGTGATGTCCTGAAAGCAGCGACCGAAGGCGCCCAGCCAATGAACCCATCTCACCCCCCACCTCCGACGCCGCAACAGCGGCAGGCGGCCAAAGCACTGTCGCAAGCAACCCAGGATTTCGCGGAAGCCCAGCGAGCAACCGGCAAGGGGGCCGAACAAATCTCGGGGCAATCCGAGGTGGCCAATCCCCCGTTGCGAGAGGCGCTGGAACTGGCTTCCAACCTCAATACCGACAAAATGCCCTTGGCCCCGCCTCCTGAAGGAGCCGCTGAAGCGAAGCCCGACGGTAACCCGGCAAATGGCGAATCCGCCACTGGCAAGCCGAAGACCGGAAAACCCCAAGGTAATGCCGCTCAAGGAGAAAAACCTCAAAGTGAAGCTCCCAAGGGAGAGGAAACCGCCAACGGAAAGCCGCAAGGGGAAGGCTCCGCAGGCGAAGCCGGACAACCGGGCGAAGATCAGAAGTTAGGAACGGGGTTTGTTCCAAGCTCCCCCGAGGCCACTGCGAAGCAAATTGCCGGCAAAGAAGCCATGAAGGAAATGCAACTGGCACTCGCGAAAGAGCCTTCGGAGAATTCGCAGGCCACATCCCAATCGTTGCCCGAAGGAGCAACGCCCGGAAAGCCAGACGCTCCCGGACAGGATGGTGACGGCCAGCCTTCCTCTGAAGGCAAAGGTAAGGGCAACGAAAAAACAAAATCGTCCGAGAAGCCGAAGGAGTCTGCCGGGACTGAAGGGGGCAAGACGTCCAAGTCGGGCCGCACTGACAACAACGATCCGACCAAAGATGGTGGCTTGGATGATTCGCCAATTGACAGTAAACCGGAAGATGGCCAGACAGAGAATTCTAAAGAAGATGCCACCGCACAGGCTCGTAAGCAGCGTGAAGAAGTCTGGTTCGCCAAGTTGCCGCCAGACTTAAGAAAAGCGATCCGAGCCAAGAGCCAGCGGCGAGCCCCGAAGGGTTATGAAGAACGTTTGAAACGCTACTTTGAAAGCATTGATTAGACGGAATTGACCTTCCGCGGTGACCACTAAAGAGCCTGAATGAGCCCGGCCGGCACTGCATCGAACATAAAAACAACCAGTCATTGACTTCGAGGATTTCCCATTCATGAGCAGCACACTCTCTCCCACCGACGTCGCCGCGGTGCAACGCTGTGAGCAGGCCTACAATCGCATTCGGGATGAACTTTCCAAAGTCATCGTGGGACAGAACGACGTCATTGAACAGGTTCTGATCGCCATCTTCGCGAAGGGACACGCCTTGCTGGAAGGTGTCCCCGGCCTCGCCAAGACGCTGCTGGTGAGTTCGCTCGCACAGGCCTTACATCTGAGTTTCAAACGCATTCAGTTCACGCCCGACTTAATGCCCAGTGACGTCACGGGAACTGAAGTCATCCAGGAAAATCTGGAGACTCGAGCCCGAGAATATAAGTTTCTGGCGGGTCCATTGTTTGCCAATATGGTGCTGGCGGACGAAGTCAACCGCACGCCACCGAAGACTCAGGCGGCCATGCTGGAATCGATGCAAGAACGGCAAATCAGTGCCGGCGGCACGATTCACAAACTGCCGGCGCCGTTCTTCGTCCTGGCGACGCAGAACCCGCTGGAGCAGGAAGGAACTTACCCACTTCCTGAAGCACAGCTCGATCGTTTTCTGTTGTATATCAAGGTCGACTACCCCAGTGGTGCGGAAGAATGGGAGATTGCCCGGCGCGTCACCGCGGCCCAACATGCGGCCATTACCCCCGTGATGTCGGGTGACGAGATCATCGAAATCCAAAAACTGGTGGCGACGGTTCCGGTCAGTGATCAAGTCCTAGGCTATGCCTGGGCTCTGGTCCGGGCGACTCGTCCGCATACGCCCGAGGCACCCGACTTTGTGAACCGCTGGGTGAGCTGGGGTGCGGGTCCGCGTGGCCTGCTGACGTTGGTCACCTGTGCGAAAGCCCGGGCCATTCTGTATGGCCGATATCATGCCACGATTGGGGATGTCCAGGCGGTCGCCAAGCCCGCGTTGCGTCATCGTCTGGCGAGCAATTTCGCGGCTCAGGCATCTAACGTGGGCAGCGAGCAATTGATTCAAATGTTAATGGAAGCCATTCCCGCCGATCGGAAATACGAGAAACCTGCCGCGTAGAAAACAAGACTATCTAAGTGGTTGAGCCCCAGTGCCAGTATCGAGGGAGCTGCAACCTCTTGTTCGCTCCGCTCACCCAGATTCGAGAATCTGGGCTACCCGGATTTTGCCTGCAACTTAAGATGTGAATTGTCATGGCTAATGTGCTCTCGAGATATATCAACGCGGAAGTCCTGAGCCGCGTGGCGCATCGTCACTTCGAGCCGCGCGGCCTGGTGATGGGTAATCTGGCGGGGGCCCATAAATCTCCGCTCCACGGCTTTGCCGTCGAATTCGCCGGCCACCGGGAATATGTCTGGGGTGACGATCCCAAGCACATTGACTGGCGACTGTATTTCACCCGAGAAAAACTCTTCATCAAGCAGTATGAGATGGAGACGAATTTCGTCTGTCATCTGGTGCTCGATATCAGCGCCTCCATGCGTTACGGGGCCGATGCCGAACAGAAGTTGCAATACGCAGCCCAGATGGCCACGACGCTGGGCTACGCGGTCGTCATGCAGAGTGATAAGGTCAGTTTCTCCACGTTCGACGAGGAGGTTCGCGGCTTTATCACGCCCGGCAATTCGATGTCGCAGATCGTGCGGATGACGGAGCACCTCAACGAGCTCCAGCCGTTACAGAAAACCCGAATGGCCGAGTGCCTGACTGAGTTAACAGGGCGGATGCGGCGGCGTGAGATCGTCGTGGTCTTCAGCGACTTCTTCACCGATCTGGAAGCGTTGGAAGTCGCCTTACAGCGGATGTGCTACAACAAGCATGAAGTCGTGCTGTTCCAGGTGATGCACCATGACGAACTGGCGTTCGAGTTTGATGGCATGATCAAGTTTCTCGGGCTGGAAGTTCCCGAAGAGTTTCTGGCTCAACCCGAAGATCTGCAACGGGCGTATCTCGAAGCGGTCAAGAAGTTCAACGACCGTTTTGAGCAACTCTGCCAGCGAAATCGCGTCGAGCGAGTTCTGGTGGACACCCGCCGCGACATGGGTGAAATCTTCGTCGACTACCTCAATCAACGTAGCCTGTTGAACCGCGGCCGCTAGAGCGTGCCGCACACCAAATAGGACGCTGCGGTCACCGAGCGGGTTCGCTCCTCGGGCTAATCTGGCTCGCAAATAAAACAAACACCTCGATCTCAAATGAGATCGAGGTGTTTGTTATTTATCAAACTGACGCGACCAAGTGACCGCTTACGGGATCAGGAACTGGAAGGTTCCCACCGCGACACTGGTATCCCAACCGAACGGCAATTCACCGACGATCGGGGTCGTGAACGGGTCACCACCAGCATTGGCGGCCGGCGGCACGGGGCCGAGGTCACCGACAAAGGTGTCTCCACCAGCAAACCCTGCAGTACTGAAATCGCTTTCGATACGGAAGGTGCTGGAACCCACACCGTCATAAGCAAACCCGATCGCTGCCGGCGGTGCACCAGGAGCAGCAAACTCGGCGGCACCACTCGCGACACGTTGAGCGTTACGTCGGCGAGTTCCGCTCGTGAACGGCCCTGCGGGAGTCTGTGCATTAGTACGTGACTTGAACGTCGATTCGTCGTTGGAGTACGAAGCACCGGTACGCGTCACATCCAAAGCGTCGCCAGTATTGCCCTTGAACACCATATTCAGACGAGCCAGAGGATCGCGTTGAATTGTCGGTGTGAAGTTAACGGCATCCCACGTTCCGGTAGACGTATTCGGATTGACCGTCGAGGTGAACGATTCGATCAGGACGTCAGAACCAAAGTTCCCACCGAACGCGTTGTCGGTAACCCGGGCATTCACCCGGCCATTCCCCACCAGTCCGGCATTCCCCACACCAGCGGTTCCGTTGCCAAGCAGATCATTACCACCGCTGTTGCTAGTACCAACTCGTAGCACCAGGCCCGAGCTGGCGAAGGCACCGGGGCTACCGTTGTTAGTAATCGTGTTGAACTGCAGATCGAGAATCATGTCGGGAGACACGTTGACGGCTCCGTCAGCCAGAAGTGCCGTCGTCGACGGAACATTCTGTGTCTGGTTGGCTGACGACGTGTTCACAACATAGAAGCCTTCACCCAGGTTACCCGAGATCAGGTTGCCCCCGGCGATGGTGCCATCACCGAACTGCAGGAAGGTGGTCGCATTCACTTGATTGAGCGAATCCACACCCCGACCGGTGTTGTCCAGAATGCTGTTACCGGTCGCGGTGATGCTCAGGAAGGAAGTCCCGCTGGCCCGCAATTCCAGGCCGTCACCCACGTTCGAAGCGATCAGATTCTGATCGAGGGTGATCACAGTGGCGCTGTTTGCCAGGGTATTCACAATCTGCACGCCACCACCCTGGTTGTTAGTAATGACGTTGTTCGCGATGTTCGCGGCCCCTGCGGCGTTGCTCGCAATACCGAAACCGGCATTGTTATCAATCGTGTTGCCCAGGGAATTGCCACCGCCATCAAAGCCTGTCTGACCAATGATCAGAGGCGAGGTATTACCGTAGGCTCCGTTCAACGAGATACCATTACCACCATTGTTGAGGATCTGGTTCTGAATCCACACACCAGTGACATCACGTTGATCGGTGGGATCGCTCACTTGCTCGGTCACCTGGATCCCATGACTACCGTTGCCGCTGATCATGTTGTTGGTCAGGTCGGCATTAATCTTCGAATCGGCTTGCACTTCCAAATGAATACCGCGATTAACGTTGTTGTTAATATTGTTATTGGCCATCGCAAACGTCGTCGTCTGGGCGCCATTCGCCACAGTGACATCAATTCCGTCGTCACCGTTGTTGTTCAAATCGCTGTTGGTAATCGAGACATTCGTGAGGTTAGCATCTCCCAGTTTGTTGAACTGAATACCGTCGCCACCGTTTCGAGAAATCGTATTCTGATCCATCGTCAGGTCGTTGATCACCGAGTTACCGCTGTTCGTCACCACCACACCACGCCCAGCATTGCCGAGAGCAGCATTGGTCGCGTCACCGATCGTGTTGTTGCTGATCACCGACGCCGTCAACTGGGCTGTTGAAGGATTCACGTTCGTCGAGGTCAAACGAATATTGATACCGTCACCTTGGAAGGTCGCATTGCTGTTGGTCGTCCGGGTGATGGTATTGTTCTGGATATCGACGGTCCCTGTCGACGCGTTCTGCAAGGTCAGAGCGAGCCCTGCCCCGACGTTCTGATCCAACGTATTACCGAGACCAGCCGTCGCTCCACCCAATGTCAGGGCCACCGAACCGTTGGTCGAGGTGATACCGACACCGAAGCTCTGATTTTGCGAGATCGTGTTGTCCTGAATCGTCGCGTTCAAATTCACGTTCTGGCCGACGTTCGCCAGGATACCCGCACCTACACCAGCGTTTCCGTTACCGTTGATGGTGTTACCCGAAATCTGGTGTCCCAGACCCACGTTGCCAAAATCGATACTGGTCGCGGCCACGCCACCAGTGGCGGCGATTCCGATACCACTGAGGGTGTTCCCACCGATCACGTTGTTCGTGATCGCACCGCTGACATTGCTGGTCGTCGTGTTGAACTGCAGACCGGCAGCACCATTGCCTTGAATGGCGTTGGCATCCACCAGCACGTCCGTCAGAGCCGAGTTGGTGAGATCGAAGACCACACCGTTCTGTGTGTTACCGCTAATCCCCATGTTATTGGTGATCGCGAAAGCGGATGTCGGTGCATTGTTTAACACCACATGCACACCGTTGCCAGTGTTGGTGTTGATTGCCAGGTTATTGTCGATCGAAAACAGCGTCGCATCCGAGTTCGTCAGGCTGAACAGGATACCGTCACCAGCATTGGTGGTAATCGTATTGTTGGTGATCTGGCCATTGTTGATATGGCTGTTGTTCGTCGCTGCCAGTCGCACGCCCTGGGCTGAATTGTTGGTGACGGTGGCATCGGCCACAGTCAGCGAATTCACCGTCGAATTGTTCAGATCAACATTGATACCCTGGCCCACGTTGTGGTCGAAGATACCGCTGAACGACAAGCTGTTGATCGTGAGGTTGGTTCCTATGATATTCACACCAACGCCCCCGTTGTCCGACACGTTGCCGGCAATGGTGGATGTCGTCTGAGCACCGTTCGAAGCCGTGAACAGGATACCGCCCAGATCATTGTCCGTAATGATGTTGGCACCCGACATCAACAGGTTGCCCTCGGTGCCGGGGCCATCAACCAGGAAGTTGATGCCGTAGCCGGTGTTGTTCGAGGCCGACATCCCATTGATCAGATTCAAAGTCAGAGCCCCGCCATTAATCGCGGTCATGTTGAATCCGTCCGCCCGGTTGTTATCCACAGCGGTTCCGTCGAATGTCAGATCGGCAACCGATCCCGCGCCGCTCACGTTGCCGCGAACGCCGTTGGCTGCGACGACAGTCCCGTTGTTGGAAAAGCTGCCACCGACGAAACCACCAGTCACTGAACCGCCACCGGTGGCGGTGAAGCCTAAGCCATCACCACGCAAGTTACCGTTGACGGTCGTTCCATTACCGTTGAAGTTGATGTTGGAACCGAAGCCCGTGGAAGAGACTCGAATACCGTTGTTGCGGTTACCGTTAATGGTTCCCGAAGTCAGGTTCACATCCACCGCGGCACCCGAAGTCGCACTCAGGTTCAAGCCGTCGGCCGACACGATCCCGGTGACACCGTTGTTGTCCACATTCGCATTGTTCAGAGTGAGGCTAGCTGTTGTGCCAGCAGCATCTGCATTCAACAACACACCGTTGCCGCCGCTATTGGAAATCGAGCTGTTCGCAAAGCTGAAGTCGAGATTCGAACCCGCCAGTGCACTCAGGACAACTCCATCGCTGCCAGCGTTACTCGCGGAAGTTCCATCCAAGGAGACATTGGCCGAACTACCCGGACCGGAAATCATCCCTTGAACGGCATTGCTGCCCGCGTTGGCAAACGTGCCACCCAAGATCGTACCGGTAAGTTGCCCACCGTTGACTTCAAAGTGCAAGCCGTCCGCACCCGCATTGTTACCAGCGGTATTGGTCATATTGAGAGTATTGGTCGAGTTCGTAACCAACAGTTCCACCGCATTCCGGTTCAAGCTGCCGGCATCCTGCCCGCTGTTCGTAAACCCGCCGCCGGTGAAGTTACCGGTGAAGGTGGAGTTATTCGTACTGCTGACGAACAACCCGTCGTCGTTCGAACGATCCACCGCAACATTGTTGAACGTGACGCTGGCCTGGGCCGAGTTGCTCAGGACGCCACGAACTCCGCTGTCGCCACTGTTGTTAAACGAACCACCCGTTGCGGTCGCAGTGAACTGAGCGTTGTTGGAAACGTTGAAACGAATTCCGTCCAACCCGCTGTTGTTGCCCGTGGTGTTGGTCATCGCCAGCGTGCTGGACGAGCCCATTCCGTCCACATTCGCTTGAACAGCGTTGGCCAAGCTGTTGTTGAAGTTGCCGTTAACAACAGTCGCGTTCAGAACAGATCCGTTCAGGGCCGACATCAACAAGCCGTTCTGGCCGCTGTTGTTGCCAGCAGTGTTGGTCAGGTTCAAGCTGCCAAACGAATTGTCCATGGCGATCTCGATCGCATTGCGATTCAAGTTGCCGATGTTCGTACCCGAGTTGGCAAACGAGCCGTTGCTGAAGATACCGGTAAAGGTCGAGCCACCCGAGCCGTTGATGTACAACCCATCGGCTTGAGAATTGGCGACCGTCGTCCCATCAAAGTCGAGCGACGCCGACGATCCACTGGCGATAGTACCACGAATACCGTGATTGCCACTATTGTTGAACGAGCCACCGGTGCCCGTCACATCCAGGTTACCACCGTTCTGGACACCGAAGATGAAGCCGTCCACACCGCTATTCGTCGCCACAATATTGGAGAGATTCAACGTCGCCGAAGAGCCCGTACCATCGATTGTCGCGTTGATCGCGTTGACGAGGTTGCCGGAGAAGCTACCGTTCGAGAAGGCGGCATCAAGTGTCGCACCAGTTTTCAAATCCACTCGCAGACCGCTCAGAGTGTTGCCAGCGGACGAGAGATTGGCGTACGAATTCGCGGCCAGGCCGCTGATCGTTCCTTGAGCTCCCGTGGACAACGCCAGATCAATACCGTTTTCACCGCTGCCTGAGAAGTCGCCGTCGACAATCTTGGCATTGAAGATCGAGTCGTTGGCCGCGGTAATCTTCATACCGGCCTGACCCGATCCGACCGCCGCACTGCGAATCAAAGCCAGGTTGACAGTGCTCTGCGTGTCAACATTTCCAAGAATACCGTTGGCGGTCGCACCAGAGAGATCAACGTCAATGATATTCGCATTCAACGTCGAACTATCCGCAACCTGGAAGCGGAACCCGTTCGCACCAGCCATTGTGGCGGGTGTGGGGTCGATCGTGAGATTCAAAGTGGAACCGGCGGTCACCGTCGTATCGATTGCATCCTGACCGGCACCGGCGAAGCTGCCATTGGTGATATCCACCGTAAACAGTGAATTGTTGGTGATCTCGGCATGCAAACCATCCGTACCCGCGCTCGCGGCATCCGTGTTGGTCATCGTCAAGCTGTTGGCATTCGAGGTATTGGCCGCTAACACGCGGACCCCGTCCTGACCAGCCCCACTGAAGTCACCGTCAGTGATGTCAACGACCGCCGTGGCTCCATCGCTGGAATCAAGGACCAGTCCATTCCCGGCACTGTTCGACGCCGTCGTTTGTCGCGTGGTGAGCCCCAGGATGCTGTTCGGATTGACGGCGGTCAGCCGCATTCCGTCACCCGCGGTCGAGCCATCGAATGTGCTATTCAGAATTTGACCATTGAAGATGCCGCCGTTGCTAGCGATCACGTCGAGGCCAGCCTGATTGCTGGAAGCCAGAAAGCCATCAACATTGGCAATAATCTCTGAATTGTCGGCACCGATCGACAAGGCCTGGGTCGTTCCCGTGACCGAGCCGATGTTCGAAATGTCGAGATTCAACGGAGCTGTGTTGACGTTCGAGATCATCACGCCCGGACCAAACCCGCCATCAATCGTGCTGGTATTGATCGTGCCCTGTCCCGACGCATTGCTGAGGACGATTCCACCCAGACCGGGGTTATCGATGTTCAAGTTGTTCAGATTGAAGTCGTTGATCCCGTTGCCATAGATGCCCACACCCGTCGGAGCATCAATATTGAAGGACGAAACTTCGTTGTTGTTGGCCAACGTCACCGCATGGCCAGCACTGTTGGTGATGGTCGGCGTGAGCGAGGGGTCGTTGGTGAAGCCAGGCAGGGTATAGGTCCCATCCAGCTTGGCCTTACCGAAGGAGGCATACGCATCAAACTGGTGAGCGATGCCTTCGCCCAGAAAGCGTTGGTTGTCCTTCAGAGTAATCCCACCGTCGTACGTCGATCCATTGCCGTGACGCACGAGGATGAAGTCCGCTGCGGGGACGCCTTCGGCCCCCAGCAGAGTCTGGAAGGGATGCTCGTAGGTGCCATCGCCACCGGGATCAGCAGCGCTGTCGACCCACGCGACTTCCAACTTATGATGGTCACCCGGATCACGGGCCACCACATTGATCGGAGCCTTATACGTATTGGTCGAGATTCGCCAGTTACGTTGTACTGGCAGATACATCCGCTCGCGACTGGTCAAATTGGGGAAAGCCCGGATCGGACGGCCGCCGCCCAGACGGACGTCCACAATCAGATTCACCAAGGTCCCGAAGGTGCGGTCGTCCGTAACTTGCCCCTGCACCGACAGGTCGTCGCTCAGCTGGGCTTCCAAACGGCCGCGGAATCCCTGGATATCCTTGTGACTGTTGGAATTGTAGGCATAACCGCCGGCATACGCCCGCAGCCATTGGGCATCCTGCGAGATCGGCACGCCGAATTCCGCATCACCACCGGTCAGGGCTTCCAGGAAGACACCGGTGCCGGGGAAGAAGATGCGATTATTCTTGAAGAACGGATCAGGGCTGATGCTCTCGCCCATGCCGTATAGATTACGAGTGCTATTGGCCACCGGGAAGTAACCGTTGACGCGAGCGTCCCAGTTATTGCCGATGGTTTCTAAACTCGTGGTGATCTGACCGAAGCCATTGCGTTGGGCTCCGTGATCATAGTCATAGAAGACGGCCGCACCGAAGAAGCGGTCCCAATCAGAATTATACTGTCGCACACCCAAGCCGGTGTTCTGACCCACATAGGAGTCATTCGACACGAAGATTCGCATATCGGCATACCATAAGGTATCCGAGCCGAATTCGTTGAACGGCAACCAGCCACCCAGCGTGGTGAATCCGCCGTCGTCCCAACCGACGCCGTTCCCCACGACGTGGTTCAGGCGGAAGTAACCGCCCTGACTACCGACGTTCACGCGACCAGCCACATCGTCCCCGGGCCCCGAAGGGTCCGTGGGCGTGGCTAGCGGGGGCTGAAAGCCCATCACCCCTATGGCCAGCATCGCGAAACTGATTAAACAAGTGCGGGTCATCGACATGAGTCTGTCTCTCCAGATCAACTACCTCACCACCGTGCGTCGAACTCCGGTGGCGCGGTCTGGACGGGAGCCCCTGTAGCTCACCAATAGATGAGCCGGCTCTGGTCAAAACGACGGTTGTTCTGATTTTTCGGATGAACAGAGAAGTGACATTGAATGAAAGAGGTGCGATCGTAACGGTTTTGGTAATTGTGATAAGATTGCACGTTGAGCGGATTCTGCCGAAGCAACAGCTAGTGTCGCGCCTTCCGTAGAATTGGACGCCAAAACAACACAATGCGTCGACTAGACAAATTAAACCGCCTCAAGTCACGCACATTGGCAAGCTCACGCAATATGCAGAAGACAAGTAGATTTATCCGAATGTCCCGATTCGCAAGACTGGTAAAATTACAAACAAAGCAAGTCTGCAAGTTCTGGGTCAACTAGAGAAGCAGCCTGATGTTGAACCGTATAGATTCGATAACCGTACTGTCTACTGGTCAGAGTCGCCCAAAGAAATTGCCAGCGGGAAGTCGCAATGTGAACGCGATGTGAACGCGAAGACAGCGCCGCAAGCACGTCCCGAAACGGGGTGATTTACCCCGCATTTCGCCCGTAGCCTGACTCTTTGAGTCAGGTACTGTTCCCCGGAGGGAGACCCGACTCAGAAAGTCAGGCCACGAAAAAAATTCCCGCGACTAAGCCCCTGGCTTCTTGTCGTCAGACGAGGGCTTAGAGAGGCCAGAATCGGACCCCGGCTTGGAGCGATTCGGAGGCAACGGCGTGCCTCCCCCCCATTTCACCGCACGATCCATCCGCCGTCGCGCATCTTGGATCGATGCCATCAGAACATGAATGGCCTTCCCCAGTGGCGACAGAGCGGCCTGAAACTCCCGCGCCGTCAGCGCCTGGGACGCCTGCTCGTAGGCTTTCTTGTGCTCGCCCCAATCAATCGTCCAACCTTCTTCCAGGGCCGTCGCCTGCAACGTCTGCTCCAACGACGCCAGCATCCCCAGAAAATCGGACGAGAGTTTAAACTCCGCGGAACGATGCGGATTCCATAAGGCAGTTTGTTCTTGAAGGTCACTTTGCGAGGTGAGGGGCTTCAGCCGGAGGCCGCTGATCACCAATCCCCCCAGCGCCACCAGAACCGCCCCCATCACCAGCAATCCTTCGACGACTCGCCCCGACAACATCAAAGTGATCGAGACCGCAAGCAGAATTCCCCAGGCACACCAAGCTCCAAACCAACCCCAGCTGATGCGATCCGGATGGAGTGCCAGCACGGGCATTGAACTCTCGGAGAATCCCGGCGGCAGGTCATTCACGCGGGCGACGACCACCGTCACGTTGTCGGTTCCACCGCGCAGATTGGCCAGGTCCACCAACAGCCGACAGGCTTCCACCGGCGGCAGGTAACGTGCAATCAGTCCAATTTCCGGATCGCTTAACAAACCCGTCAAACCGTCGCTGCAGAGCAGATAAATATCATCGGGCAGGACAGGGAAAGGCCCTTCAATATCGACTTGAACTTCAGCCTCGGGCCCCAGACAACGCGTAATCACGTTCCGCGGCTGTTGTAGCAAGATATCCTCTCGCCGCTGTTTCCCCTGGCGAAGCAACTCCCATTGCAGGCTATGATCGAACGTCATCTGATCGATGCGTCGACCACGAATGCGATAACAGCGGCTGTCACCAATGTGCCCGACCAGCGCTCCTTGCGGACAAAGGATCAACGTGGTGCACGTCGTCCCCATTTTGCGGAAATCAGTATTCCGCTCACCGCGATTATGAATGGCTGTATTCGCCTCTTCGATCGCATGCTTTAAGGCATCGGGAAAGGGATCCGAGCGGGCCTTCTGAAAGGCCAGCGGAACCGTGTCGGCAGCAATCTTGCTGGCCAGTTCGCCAACCGCATGCCCTCCCATGCCATCTGCCACGAGAAACAAGTGGCCGACTTGCTGATACACCTCGGAACGCGTCGCCACCAGAACAGCGTTGCTGTCCTCGTTATTCTGACGACGAAAGCCGATATCGCTGAGCGCAGCGAATTCGACTGTTTGTTCCCAGCGCATCCGAACCGCCTCCGTCCACCCACTCATTCCTTGAGCTGTCTGCTTCAGCCCAATCCTTACCGAATCTTAACGCGTCGAGGCCCCTCGGGAATAGCCAAGGCCTCAGGTCAATCTCAAGTCGTCCGCCTATGCTAACACAGGCAGAAGACACTCGAACAGCAGGGACCAGCTGGTTCTGTTTCCAATCCCCGGCTCATTGTTCCGTTTTTGACAAGCCAGACCATGTCCGACCTACTCAGCCGCCTGAAACAATTCACGAATCCGCTCGACTCGATGTCGATTCACCCCCAGGTCCGACTTCCCTGCCCGTGACGCCGACCGCACATGAATCACACCCGCCGGAGGGTCAACCAGAAACTCCACATCATCCACAAATCGAAACCAAGTGGATGTAAATTCGGCGTGAAGATACCCATCACCGCTGACAGGCTCACAACGCGTATTGGGAAAGGTGCCGATGACGCGCAGCAACTTCTGTATTCCTGCCGACGCCTCACCCTTCCAAACCAACGGGGCAATGGCATGATCCCCGCGATCGTCGCAGCTACACACGCAATTGGGTGAGTCGGGGCACGGCCGCAACTTCCCCATCACGGGTCCGAGAGTCGCCGGGCGACGCGAGGTGACACTGAGAATCGCCAGCATCACGATCGGCGCCAGGATGATCACGGCAGCCGCGATCATCCCCCATTTGGTAACAGGTCCCAGTGTCATGACTATGTTCCGATCTTGAACAAGCAATCATTCAGGTCTATCGAACGATTGTTGCACCGTCAGGGCGACAGTCAAGAAATCGGACCAATCCGCTGCGTTATTTCACTTTCGCGCCACTGGAAAGAGCTTTTTCCGGACGCAGCAAGAACACCGAAGTCGCGTCCGATGCCGCCAACAACATGCCCTGGCTCTCTTCACCACGCAGCATCGCGGGTTCGAGATTATTGACGATGATAATCTGCGTTCCGACCAGAGTCTCAGGAGCGTAATGGGCCTTGATTCCGGCCACAATTTGCTTCACCACATCGCCAACCTGGATCTTCAATAGCAGCAATTTATTGGCGTTGGGATGCTCGCGTGCTTCCAGCACGGTCGCCACTCGCAGATCAACTTGAGCGAACGTTTCGTAGCTGATCAACGGCTTCGATTCGACGGCAGGTGCGGGAGCCGGGGCGGGACTGGCGCTCGGTGCGGGTGTGACAGCGTCGGTCATGTTGTCCATTCAATTCAGTAACAGAATACGGCACGGCGCAACGTACAAATTCTGACGCGCGCAACGTGATCGACAAGAGACGAATTCAGAGAGTCGACGAGGATTACTCGTCCTTAAATGCCGCCGCGACATTCAGCGGATAGCGATTGCCGAAGACCTCTTCGAAGGAATACAGATCGAAGAAATCGGTCAGGCGGTCTTCCTCAGTCTTGCGCATGTTACCGCGTTCGATGAGTTCCCAGACGATGTGCCCCACGTCATTGGTGCAGGTCAGCCCCCACTGTCGAAAAACGGTCAGCGCCATGCCGCCGAATTGTTCGTAAGCGAGATCTCGAAAACCTTCCAGCAATTCAGGACCGCTGACGTGCTGGTCTTCGTCTTGCCGTTCGGGACGGCCAAGAATCGACTGCGCCCGGTTCAGAGCTTCCAGTACAAACACGTAAGCCAGCCGGTGGTAACGTGAACGCGGCGGGGTCGCTGATGGTGTTGTCGTCATGTCGTGGCGAGAGTCGGTGTGGGGCCTGCGGTCTAACCTGAAGTCTCGATTATGACGAATGGACAAACCAATGTGAATACCGACTGTGGTCGGATCACACAAAAGATCGTCACTTGCCAGCAAGAGTTATCATCAATGAACACCCATAAGACCCGCTCAACCGCTGGCGTAAGCATCATTCCACGTGTGATATTCCACTCGAAACAGGCTAGCGCAAGCGATATTTACGAGGATCAAAGGTCTGATCGGTAAAGCCTTGATTGGTCCGCACGCCGCTATACATGTAGAGCTCGACCAAGACTGGTTCGCCCCCTTCACGCTGCGGCCAATCGTATTGTTCCACTCGAACCGGGAATAATGTTTTGTCATCCAAGAAGATGCGAGTCATGTGAAAGTTGAATTGCCGACGCCTGGTGGGATGCATCGTACGAATCATCCGCACCGGAAAATCACTCAGCTTGGCGTTCGGATAATACTGCACATCGATCTCACCGAACTTGGCTTCTTCTTCCCATTGCCGAATCACCGCTTCCAGCATGTTCGAGATACCAATCTGCGTGATGGGATGCCGGCTTTCCGACATCGCCATGGGATCGGTAGGGTTCAGCGGAACCGTTCCCACCAAGCCCTTAATCCCCGCTTCTTTGGCAAGTAGCTGATTGTTGTTGGCCCCCTGCACATACAGAACCTGACGGCCAACATTCGGCTCGCGAAATTCCAGATAAACGCTAAAGGGCTGCTCGCGAAACAACATGTCCATGCTATGAACGATGTACTGAGTGCCGATCCGCTCTTTTTTGACAAACTGGGCCGAGTAATCGCGAACGGTCCGCAACGTGCCGCGACTGGCGTAAGCCATCTTGAGCGCGGGAACCAACGGGTGCTTCGGATGCACATGCTGGGGGAGTGGGTCGGAGACAGGATTGGTGGGCGGCGGATTCTCCCGCACATCTGCAGCCGGATCAACATCACCAGGAGCTTCAAACGCGTCCCGAGAATCGGCAGATTGCTCGCTCGTGGGACGCTGAGTTTGAGACGTCGGACGCTGCGGTCGACGTGCTTTGCCAGCAGGCCGAGACGGGTCTGCTCCCCAAGAGAGCGAAACCAACTCCACACACGCCACGGCGGCGATGATCAAGACCGACCAACAGTGAGGCCGCGCACTGCGATCACGAGCCACCGTAGAGATCCTCTCCATGGCCATGACGCTCCTTGCGAATCGACGGAGTTTGAAACACCACGGAGCTGACCATCGGGATTGGAATTTGGAGAGACCAGCCGATTGAGGCTACCGCGAACAATAGGAAAACGATTCCACCGAGCCTCTTGCTCTTCAGAAACGTTTCCAAAACTTAACATAGGCTAACGGGCGCTGCCAGATTCGGCAAAAAGAAAACAGGAAAAAGAAAGGGCAGCGCTGGCCCCGCCAGTCGCTGCCTCATCTAGTTTTCGGAAACTCCCCAAGCTTCCATTTTTACGTCACTCTCAGAACCCCCTCTGTCGGTGACATTTTTTACTGCGTTGTAATCTTCTGAACCCCCTCAGTTGATTACGAAAGAAAGTAAAGCAAACTCGGTGCCAAACCCGAATTACCATTACTTTCAACCACACATTACACACCATTATCTACTATCACCAAACACTTTACGACAGTTTCAGAAACCGCGAATCACAAAACACCACCCACATTAAACCGTACGGACTGTAAAATTTACCAAGAACAAAACCACATTCTGCAACTCTTGCCGCAACGAACAGCCGATCGATCAACATTCTCCGATGAACAGACCACAATTGCGAGAATAGCGATTTAGTCCCGATAGGGACGACAGAATCTAGCCGTGGGTGTAAACCCACGGTCGAGGCCTAAATTGAGCTCCAAGCCCTGACGGGGCGACACTCTGTAGTTTCCCAGATGTCGCCGTGCAGGATTCTGGGAGGGTGAGGCTCCTGCCGAACCGCTTGGTCTACTAGGCTCGAACGACTTAGCGGTTCGGCAGGAGCCTCACCCTCCCAATGATTCGAATCACCACCGTATTACACCCCCCCTTGAGAATTCGCATTCAAAAATTCTTCACGGTGTCGCCCCGCCGGGGCTTGGTTTCATCTCTGAAATGAGCACCGTGGGTTTACACCCACGGCTAGATTCTGTCGTCCCTGTCGGGACTGCGGAAGAACTCAGGCGATCGTTCATTAGATCCTCGATCACTCCGCACACTCGAAACATCCAAGCTCCGCACACTTCGTGTTTTGTATGTTCCGTGGCGCCATCAATTCCGAAGAACGAGGAGAAACCCCAACACCAAGCTGGCGTGGCAATCGCAATGAAAAGCTGGTCAGAATGGACCAAGTAGAGTTGCCCCGGGCAGGCGTGAATCACGGCCATACCGGGCAATTTAAATGAGTAAAAAATAGAAAGGGCAGCGCCGGCCCTCGCCAGTCGCTGCCTCATCTATTTTTTTGGAAACTCCCCCGAGCTTCCGATGACGTCACTCCCAGAACCCCCTTCTGTCGGTGACATTTTTTACTGCGTTGCAATCTTCTGAACCCCCTCAGTTGATTACGAAAGAGGTAATAAGCAAAGCCGGTGCCAAATGGTCAAACATACTTACAGCGAAGCCTTGAAAACGACATTAACCACTTGCACATATCGTGTTACAAATATCTCACAATTCCCCACACGGTGACACAGCCCCTCGCAGGCACCGGAAAATTGTAGCTTTTACCATTCAATCCACCCGCGATGCAAAATTTGCCGCCCATTATTTCAAAACACCGTCGAAAGGATGCCACCCAGGTCAGCGGATCGCTGCCACATAGCGGTCTGCCGACTGTTTGACGACGGCTTGAGCCTCCGCGTCGATCGCCAGATCCCAAAATGCACCATAGATCCGATCGTAGGCCACCGACTCAACGGCCCCCACAATGCGTTGCACCGCAGCGGCCCCTAACGGCACGAAATTGGGATAGCTATACATGAAGCTTACGTGACGCCGATCGGCCACGACCTGAATGATATCTCCAGTTAACAGGACACCCCGACCTGCCGCACCATCTCGCCAATGCAGAACCGTCCCTCCGTCGAAATGCCCGCCGCAGCGAATCAACGTCAGCCCACCCCCCAGCGCCAACGTTTCCCCTGACCATGATCGAATGCTGCGATCCGGCCGCATCACCCACCGAGCATCATCCGCATGCAGATAAATGGGAATGTCGCCGAACGCCTGACTCCACTCCGCCATGTTGGAATAGTAGTGCGGGTGCGAGATCGCGATCGCCGCCAATCCACCCCAGCCGCGAATGGCATCCGCGACGGCCTCATCCAAAAGAGGCACGCAATCCCAGAGAATGTTCCCCGCCGGAGTCCGCAGCAGCAACGCCCGCTGCCCAATCCCAAACGTGGGCTCAATTCCAATCCCTATTAAACCAGGCTCTTCCTGGCGTAAGGCATTGCGGTTCGTTTTCCGCAACCGCTCGGAGGTAGTCCATTGCTGACCCGACGGCCTCAGGTATTGGCGATCATCCTGGCAGATGTCACAGGCTGCCGGAGGAGCCTCGGTTTCGGAAAACTGAGTCCCGCAGGTGGCGCAAATGAAATGCGGCATCAATCCTCGTCCTGTTTCAGATGAGAGGGCGTCTAATTCTCTGCCATTATATTCGGCGAGATTTCCAACGACACCAAGCAACGAAGGCGACAGCCGCAAAGAAACACGGCGCCGAGCACATCAAAGAAAAGAAGCAGCCCGTCATTCCCAAACGGAACAACAGGCTGCAGGAGCCGCCACGGGGACTCGAACCCTGGACCTATGCTTTACGAAAGCATCGCTCTACCAACTGAGCTATGGCGGCTAATCTATTTGGTACAAGGGACTTACGAGTTCTGTTCGGCTCTGCATTCACCTTGGTGCGACGATAGTACAACTAAGCAGTATCGGAGACAAGTCGAGTGGCTGCAAAAAACAAAACTGACCGGCAATCCCTAAAGCCTTACCCTGAAAACTCTTTAACCGCTCACCCTCACGGGCAACGACGCCAGAAAATCAAGAAAACGCGGGCCAACTTTCGAACCAGGAAGTAAACCCGGCCGAATGTTGCAGGAGTATCTAAAAGATCGTGACAATTTGCAAGCCGGGCTCGGCCGCACCTCAGGTGAGGCTCCACTGACGGTTTGGAAAGCTCTTCTACCAATACCCGGAAGCGAAACACGTCCAAGTATCAATGAAGTGAACTCGCCCATCACATTTGCGGACGACGACCAGATCTGCACGCATGCCGCCGAGCTTATCGGCAAAACCAAGTCAGTGAAATCACTCGGTCCACCTGACTTCGACCGCCTCCACCACAAGTTGTTGCGGAGACTCGCCACCTGACCACACTCAAAACGAAGTTGCCAAAGATCAAATCAGTCTTCAATGATGCTGATGCCCAGGAACTGATAGACAAGCCATTCCGGCTCAAGGTTCTGCTGAAACCACCTTTGTAGAAATCCATCCGCGGCAATGTCGAGACGGCCGGTCGCGAACGCTCCCAAAGCCACTGGCTGCCTCTTCGTCACCCGTCATGGTTCTGATCCAGAATCTCGCCACGGCGTAAACTTAGATGACACACACGAAGGACAGGACTCGTGTTGGTAGTCGGACAGATACCAGAAACATCTTTAGCGCGGGGGCGTCTCAACACTCTCAAGCTCGTTTGTCTCATCGCGACTCGGCTCGCGAGCGGCCGGATACTTGAATTCGCATCGCTGAGTGTAAATGCACGCGTGTGAACAACTCACGCGAGTATCGTTAGCACTCCGCAGGCGGCGATTAAAAGCCAAACGAGAGCCTCATGTTAATGTCTCGGCACGTTCTAAACGATGGGGTTTGAGTGAGTCGCGGGACATCATCTGAACAACCTGTTTCGGCGAACAAACAACAGACGATGTCCGCGTCACCCTTGCGGGCACAACTTCGCTGTGGAGTCGGAGAATGACGTTCATTGCATCTTAATACGTTCTTCTCCGGCCAATAACACTTCTCACATTTTTCATCAAAAACTCGCCTTAGCTAAAGTGCCTCACGGTTTACTGTAAGACACGCCGTCAACTTGGTTTATGGAATCAGCCCAGGACTCGGCCGAACTTCTTGCTGTGACTTCGCACATTTTGCGTCAGGAACTCGATGACGCAATCATAACTCTGTGTAGCCAATCGACGCGAAATCGTTGATTGGCTTCAGAGACTCATTAGCAAACAAGAGTCAATGTGAGCTCCAACCAGGGTCGTCAACGATTCGACGATTCGACGGAGCCCAAGGCCCATAAAAGGAGCCCGTTGTCTTTCAGACCATACAAAGGGGAGACCGTTGCGACTGGATGAACTGAATACCGATGCAGAAGGGCGAGGCGATCAGGCCGAGCGCCGAGAGCAATTCATTCGTCTGTTGCAACAGGCGTATCACGCGATTTTGGGCGCGGTACTGGTACTAGTCCCCAACCGGACCGACGCCGAAGACGCGATGCAAGAAACCTGTGTCACATTATGGCGCGAGTTCGAAAAGTTTGAATTGGGCACAAATTTCCGGAGTTGGGCCTGCAGTGTCGCTTACAACGTTGCCCGGACTTATGTCCGCAAAGAGTGCCGACATCGCAACACGCTGAATCTGCCGGCCGCGGATCTCAGAAAACTATTTCACGTACGTAATGCAGCCAGTGAGCTGCTCGAACTCCGCCGGGAGCGATTGCAGTTGTGCCTGTCTCGCTTGAGTAACAAAGAGCGATTGCTCTTAAAGCAATGCTACGGCGAGAACCGGTCATTGACGGAAGTGGCTCGGTTGCTAGGGCTTTCTGACGACGCTCTTTATGCACGCCTGTCCCGTGTCCGCAAGCGGCTTTATCAGTGTGTCACGTCGTCAATGCGGCAAAGCGGGGAAACATGAGCGGGCCATTTCGCATCCAAGAGCAGAGAGTGATCGAATTGATTGATCAGGCCTGCGACGGATGTCTCTCACCCGAGGGCTGCGATGAGCTGCGCGAACTCCTCG
>JAZKFE010000498.1:44817-58936 GCA_040386595.1 Planctomycetota bacterium
GTCCAATATCTGGATATGCATGCGGACTTAATTCGTTTTGCAATTGAACCGCTGACCTGCGAAGAGCTGAGCGCAACAATCAGCCGCGAAACGGTACAAGAACGACGCAATCGACTTCGCCATGTGATTAAAACAACGGTGGCCAGCGTCGCTTGTCTAATTGGCATTGTTTTCGGTCTCTCATTAATCTTGACCAGCCTGAATCGGCCGCAGCCAATCGCCCAAGTTCAGCCCATCCTTAAACCGATTCCGCTGGCGACTGTCACGGAAATCTCGCAGGGCGCCGGCTGGCAGAGTGCTGCCAAGATTGTGGGACAGAAATTGTTTGGCAACGACAGAATCGAGCTGGGACAGGGCCGGGTGTTAATTGAGTTCGTCTCGGGAGTCCAGCTGCGGTTCCAAGGTCCCGGCGTTTTGGCCATCGATTCTCCCTTCTCAGTGCGCATGTTTGGCGGTCGTGCTCTGGCAAATGTGCCGCAAGCCGGTAAAGGATTCACCATCCGTGCGGGAGACGCCATCGTCATCGACTACGGCACCGAATTCTTGATCGACGCCTCCGGAGATCAAGCCGCCGCGGTCGCCGTACGGCAAGGTCAAGTGGGTATTGGGTTCCAGGCCGAACAAACTTCCCCACCAGTTGCGCTGATGGCCGGCGGGGCGGTGCACATGGACGGAAAATCTCGCGCGCTGACATCCGTGGGTTACGATCCCGAAGTGTTCCAAGTCTTCGACCTGGACATGGCTCGCATCACGAACCTTTCAGGACAACTCCGCTATGTTCTGGAACCAACTCCGACCTTTCCATTGAACTATGTGACCTCGACTAGCGAGGGTCTGCTCTTACGAGAATGCGTCAGACGCGAACTGTCGGGAGAGCTGCTAATTGAGGAACCGTTCGGTCAATACCGGGTTCCTAAAGGCACCTTTGTCGACAGCTTCATTGTCCACTATTCACCCGACCGCGGTCCGAACGGAAAAATCGTGGGGAATGTGACATTTGAGCAGCCAATATTAGCCATTACGGCTGAGACCAAGGGGCTGGACTTCACAGACAGAATCCTCGCGATCGCTCCTTCAAGCATTCCAGATGGTAGCCGCGGAATGAACTTCTATAACACCGACAAAATCCAACTTTCAGCCGATCGACGAACCGTCTCGTTCTGCATCGCGACAACCCAGCACTACGCCGATCAATTTCGTATCCTAGTACAGTCACCAGACAGTAAATAAACAACAAACTTCGCAGTGCATTTATTGCGTGTGAACACATGACATTTAGGATGTCCAGAAATTAAAACTGCCGCAGTGTTTCGCGGCGAGATGATCTAAGTATTATTTATTTGCAAAGGATTACTATGATGTGGCGACCTCGCAATGCGGTCAAAAGAACGGCCGGGTTTACGTTGATCGAACTCCTGGTGGTAATCGCCATCATCGGCGTACTCGTTTCCTTGCTGTTGCCGGCCGTGCAACAGGCACGCGAAGCCGCACGACGCTCTCAGTGCCGAAATAATCTCAAGCAACTCGGGCTATCGCTGCACAACTACGAGTCGACTCATGGGAGACTCCCTCCGTATCGTGGTGGCACGACACCCAGTGGCGCAAATGGCAACAACGGCTATTTGGGGGGCCAAGTCTACTTACTTCCCTATGTCGACCAAGGTCCTCTCTATCAGCAGATCGCCAGTCCGGTCGCACCATATCCCACGATGGGCCCCGCCCCCTGGACGCAACCTTTTGCACCTTATGACGCGTCGGTCCCTGTATTTATCTGTCCGTCAATGTCGGGCCATTGGGTCGAAACCACCAGTTATCAAAACAAGCGAGGTCATACCGCGTATGGATTTGTGACAGGTGATACACAAGATACCGGAAACCCGGTGCGCGGCATGTTTGGCAAGAATACCTACTATAAGTTCAGCGACGTTGTTGATGGACTGTCTAACACTGCTCTTATGGCAGAAATTCGCTGGCCACTGAGTGCCAACGACATTGGAAGTATCGCGGCACCGGCCGGAGGCTCGGCGCCAACCATTCCGATTCAGTGTCGGGCAACGTTCAACCCCGCCACGAAGAAGTACAGTACCGGTGTCGTTGTCTACCGCGGTCAAAGTTGGGGTGACGGCCAACCTTGTGTGAATACGGTCACGACCGCCTTGCCACCGAATTCTCCCAGCTGTTTAACGGCCGCGCAGTCGGGAACTCTCGGTTTGTTCTCGGCTGGAAGCATGCATGTGGGTGGTGTGATGATTCTCCTCGGTGATGGTGGAGTTCGATTTATCAGCGACAATATTGACTCCGGAAATCAGGGGGCCACAGCGCTAATCAGCAGTGTCTCTGGAGTCAGCCCGTTTGGCGTGTGGGGCGGTTTGGGAACTCGCAATGGCGGAGAAGTGGTCGGTGAGTTTTAGGACTCACTGATCGTTCTGAACGACATACGGCTGGCGACGCGACGAGCTCGAGGGCAGCCTGCTCGTCGCGTGCCAGTCATTGTTGCAAACAACGACGGGTCACGTTGCTTCTCTCTTACATTCTTAAGGCAATCGCTCTGAGGAGCCGCCAAACAGTAGGCTCCGTTCTGCGGCTATTAAGATAATCCGATACTAGCCATCCCGTGACACTATTGAGCTGAAGTAAGTGCTATGAAAAATCTTCTACAGACCGTGATCGTAATGTGGGTCGGCGTGCTGTGTGTGGGATGCGGTCCCCGATTAGACAAATGGCAATTGGACCGTCCGGAGCTAGCCAAGGCTGCCGGCACCGTGACGTTGAATGGCCAGCCGCTCAAAGAAGCGGTGATTACATTTTTTCCGGTCACCGGAAGCCACTCGGCGTTCGCCAAGTCTGATGCCAAAGGGAGCTATGTTCTGACGACCTTCGATCCCGACGACGGTGCCGTCGCCGGTGACTACAAGGTGACCGTTTCCAAGCTCGATATTCAGTATGAAGCGGATCCTGTCTCTCCCTATACGGCACCGCCACTTTACCATTCAGAGCAATCATTGGTTCCAGACGAGTTCGGCGACTCTCAAACCACGAAACTGACCGCCAGTGTCCCAACTTCGGGTAGTGAAGCCATCGATCTCGCGCTGACCGGTCCGGAAGGCAAACTTAAAATCCTCACGAACCGTCGAGGGAAATAGTCGGTATTATTGCCACTCTTCGGCTTCGGTTTCTGGGCGGAACGTAGGGAAATTATGGTGAGCAATCCAATGTGGATGATTCTAGCTGCTTGTAGTGTATCAATTCTCCACTATCTGCCGATCGCTGCGGGTCAGAGCCCCGATAAGCCGAATGCAGCTATCAAGCAAACGGACGCCATTCAGCGACCGCCGAACGTCGTTTTTATTCTCGCTGACGACCTCGGCTATGGTGATCTCGGATGCTTCGGGCAGAAGTTAATTCGGACACCCCATATCGATCAGCTCGCCGCGAGTGGCATGCGATTCACGCAAGCTTACGCGGGTGCCACGGTCTGTGCCCCATCGCGCTGCAGCCTGATGACCGGAAAACATGGCGGTCATGCTGCCATTCGTGGAAATCAGGAGATCCAGCCGGAGGGACAACTGCCCATGCCGGCAGAGACGTTTACGATCGCCCATCTCATGCGGAAAGCCGGCTACAAAACTGGCCTGATCGGAAAATGGGGACTGGGTCACCCGGGATCGGTCAGCACACCCGACAAGATGGGGTTCGACTATTTCTTCGGCTACAACTGCCAACGTGCCGCTCACGAACACTACCCGCCCTCCTTGTGGAGAAACGACCAACGGGTTCCTCTGGATGGCAAGACCTACTCGCACGACCTCATGACTGAAGAAGCGGTGAAATTCATCCGCGAGGACCGAGAGCGACCTTTCTTTTTAGACTTATCTTATACGATTCCCCATCAGAAATTGCAGGTCCCCGATTTAGCTCCTTATGAAAATGAGTCGTGGGATCCCAAACTTAAAACGCTGGCAGCGATGATCAGCCGGCTAGACCGAGACGTCGGTCGCATTGTGGAGTTATTAAAAGAACTCGGTCTGGATGACAAGACCTTGGTTCTGTTTGCCAGTGATAACGGCGCGGCCTATCAGGACCAGTTATTTCAACATTCTGGCTCATTGCGCGGCAAGAAACGTGACATGTACGAAGGAGGGATCCGTACTCCCGCAATTGCTTGCTGGCCCGGCAAAATTCCACCGGGAGTTGTCAGTCAACAAGTATGGGCGTTCTGGGACGTTCTTCCCACGCTGGCCGAATTGACAGGACAAACTTGCCCACCGGAAGTCGACAGCGTCTCGATTCTAAACTGCCTATTAAAGAATGAGACCCGAGGGCATCCACCACTCTATTTCGAGTTTCACGAGCGAGGATTTCAGCAGGCCGCACGAATCCAAAACTGGAAAGCCGTTCGCCAGCGCCCCAATGGTCCCATCGAATTGTACGACCTTAAGAACGACCTCTCAGAAACTGTTGATCTCGCGGCGAAACATCCCGAACAGGTGCAAGTCTTCACGGACTATTTTGCCAAGGCACGCGTCGAGTCACAGCAATGGCCAATTCGTGATCGCCGTTCTGCAACACCAAAGTAGGACGTCCGCCTCAGCACATGTTGATTCCACCAAGCGGGACAGTATCGCCTTTTTAGATCGCAGGCACAGACGATGAGTGATTCCAATTTCGATCGAGTTTCTCGCCGAAGCTTGCTAAAACAAGCCGCAGCCGCGAGCTGTGTCGCCTGGTCAGCCAGGCTGCCCGGGGCCCAAGAACCTGCTTCGCCTGACTGGCACAATGAACTTGTCGCGTACTTGGAAACGCTGCGGCGCCCAGACGGTGGCTATGCTTGGGAAGACCAAACCACATCTCATTTAACCTCGACATTTGCCACGATTGCCTGCTATCACCTCCTAAGGAAAGAGGTGCCGGACGCGGCGGCCAGTGCCGAGTATGTTCGGACTCATCATCCCGCCGCATTGAAGAAGCTCGAGCAAGAGCATCGCGAGTTCGACTATCAACAAATTCAGGCGCTGCTCTGGCTGAGAGAGGACGTTCAACAATTCACTCAACGCATCATGGATTGGACGGCTCCCGTTCCTTATCTGCGGCAGTACGAGCGTCATCAGTATCCCGTATTCCGGTTTCAACTCGCGGCCGTGACGTGTCGACATCTACTCGGAATCACCGCCGAGCAGACTCCCGTTGCATATCTCGATTATCTTCGCAGCCGGCGCCGCGGTGACGGGTCTTTTAACAATACCCCTGCCACGGACGGCGGACCGGGAAACATTCTCAACACCTGGTGGGGGTTAGAATCACTGGCAATCCTCGGGAAACAGGACGAATTTCGCCCAGAAACAATCGCGTGGGTCCAGGCGTGCCAGGCTCCCGATGGTGGATTTCGCTGGCATCCCGATCCGCAGTTCGGCAAGCTGCCGGATGTGGCTTATACTTGGGCCGCAATACGTTCACTAACAACTCTGAACGCGCAGCCGCTCGATCGGGTAGGCGCCATCCGTTATTTGTTCTCGTTGCGAAATCGAGATGGCGGCTTCGGCGACCGTCCCGGTTGGGACAGCAATGCGGTGGCGACACGCTATGCACTCGAGTCACTTTCTGATTTGCGTGCGCTCCAGGAAACCCCTGCAAAGCCGACAGCCAAGCCGACCCCGCGTGCGACGTTGGCGGCCAATTTGAAAATCTTCACAATCCAGATTGAAGCCCATGGGACCGGCAGCCCAGCGGAAGCCGTCGACTTGGCGCGGTCATTAGGAATCCATCTCTGGGGGGCAAAAAATGCGTCGCCCGAATGGCTGACAGCCGCACAAAGTCTCGCTGCACGCGAACAGGTTGCTGTGAAGTTCTTCGCCGCGAATGAAGAATACGGAACATGGATCGACGTCCCCGGGTTCGGCACCTACAGCCACATGAGTGACATTGTCGCCCCGCGCATCGCTGATGCGGGACCGTCGCTCAAGGGGGATGAAGGCGTATCATGGCTTGAGTTTCGCCATCGTCGGGTCGTTCCATTACTGGCCGGCCAAGGAAGACTCGTGTGGCAATTTGGCGAGAACGAAGAGCTGGTCCGCACCTTGTTGGACGATTCACTAGAGCGTGATGGGTTCGCGGCCATCAGCACATTTCATTTCGGGAATCCCGATTTTACGAACAGTGAGCCGTTCCTGAATCGGTATCGCGGACAGCTGCCCTATGTCGCCCTGCAAGATGCCCATGGCCCCGAGCCCTGGTGGTTCTCTGACATGACGGCCGGCATGAGAACGCTGTTTCTCGCCACCGAGCCGACTTGGAAAGGGTGGCTGACCGCACTGCGTAACAACTGGGTGGCAGCCGTGCGAAGAGACACGACCACGGGCGAGTCGCTCAGAATGCATTCCGGCTCCAATGAAGTGGCCCAATTTGTGATGGCCCGCCAGCTCGAATGGAGATGGTGGGACAATCCGCAGATCAGTCGGCCCATGGTCTCGGTAGTGGCGATCAAGCCCGAAGATCAACTGGAACTCGGCCGGCCGAAAGAAGGGATCGCCCTTCGAGTTCGCTGCGCCTCGACGAATAGCACTCAAGGACAACCCAAGACACCGCTTGTGACACTCAAATCTCTGCTGATCGACGGCAAGCAAGTTGAACCGCAAGAGTTTGTACATACCGGTCGCCCTGCGATCAATCCTGGCAAGCATACGTACGTCTTTCACATTCCGAACATTTCCGCAGGCGAGCACACTGCTGCGGCGACCGTGGTGTCGATTGCGGATGGGCGCGAATTCACTCGCGAAATCCGGTTTCGTCAGTAGTACCGAACGAACTGCGAGTCTTTCAGCCAGCGCTGTTCGACATGCATATTTGCTTTTCACTGCACGATATTTGACGCAGTGTTCGCTATGGAGTATTTGCCGCGATGATTCGATCCGTCTGCTTTCTGTCTCTACTACTGTTCGGCATGAGCGGACAGTTTGCCATGGCCCAGGTCGAGTCAATGAACTCGTACATTTCATGCCACCCGTTCGCAGCTCAGGCGGATGGAAAACAAGCCTGCCTGGTCCGCGTGACGGCTCACGACGCTGCGGGCTTACCGGTTGTTGGCAAAATGCTGACTTTAGTCTCGAATCGTGGCGGGACGGATGTCATCACCCCTGCTGTAGTCGCCACTGACAAGGACGGTCGTGCGGAGTTCTCGGTCAGGTCGGCCGTTACCGGGACAGCAGTCCTTTCCGCTCAATGTGATGGAGTCTCCATCGACCGAGGAATCACCGCGAACGGTGTCGTCGCGATCTATACGTTCGATGGCAATTCACCCGAGGCGCGGGTTCGAGATTTGTCTGGCAATGGAAATCACGGGGCCCTTCACGGTCAGCCCGTGTTCGTCCCAGGCCGCGCGGGACAGGCGGTGTCATTGAATGGAAAAGATCAATACGTGGAGATCCCCAATTCACCTTCGATGAGCGGCACACATGGAAGCCATGTCGAGAGTTGGATCAAGGTGGCACCCGGGGCGAAAGAAACCGATGTGCAAGTGATTGCCCAGAAGTCGCACGCTAACGGCGGCGACTATAGCTTGACAGTGCAGGGACACCGGATTGCCTATCAGTATCGATGTACTCAACGTGCGAAAGACCAATTGGAAGAGGCATTGTCGGATCACGAAGCGGTCGCCGATGAGAAATGGACCCAGGCGGCAGGATTTTGGGAAGGCGCCAATATCCACGAGCGAGTTCGTTTCCATGGGTATGTGCGTGCTTATACCTGCCAGGATCGATTTGATCCTGTTCCTAAAGCGCAGCAGCTGGAGGGAATCTGGAACGGCCGCAATGAACCACAACCATTCAGCATTGGTCGCAATGGAGCCGGCTCGCAATATTTCCACGGTTTGATCGACGAAGTGAGAGTCTACAACCGTGCCCTTTATGATGAGGAAATGCGCCGCAATCACACAGGAGAGACCACCGTCACATTTGGTCTGGTGCCGCCATCATCGTTTGCTGCGGATGCTCAAGAGCTTCCCGAGTGCGTCGTTCTCTCCTGGGCCGAGCACGATCAGAATGTGACCACTTATAGTCTTTATCGTGCGACGACGCCTGTCGTGGAAATCACACCGGCGAACTTGCTGAATACCCTGCCGCATGGCCGCGATCACTTCCGTGACTATGAAGTCGACTACGACACCACTTATTACTACGCAATCGTCGCCAATTCGTTTGAGAACCGCAGCGTGTCTTCGCCTGTGGTCTCGGGGACACCTTTCAAAGCGGTCAGCGCTCCTCGATGGTATTTAGGGGACGGACATTTACATACATTTACTCATGACGTCGATGTCGAGGATTTCGATCCCGAAGGGACACTGTTCGAAGCACGGAAACTGGGCTGGGACTTTGCCCTGGTGACCGATCACAACAGCCTTGGTGCGTACTATCGTAGCGAAGATCAAGGAACGAAAGATTTCATCGTCATCGGGAATGGTGAGGAAATTTCTGATGGCGGACTGCACCGGACGGGGGCATTCCTCAAGCATTTCATTCCCACCTCGGATTCCGACGTCTTCGACCAGAACAAGACCGTTCTCGCAATGGGAGGGGAAGTCGGGCCGAATCACAATCCCTATCGAGACGGTCCCAACAACATCACACTCTTTGAAGCGGTGAACAATACCAAGTGGTTTCCGTTCGATGCCTGGGATGAACAATATCTTAAAAAGGGCATTCACGTCACCGCGAAAGGGGGCAGCGATGCTCATGGACGATTTTCCGTCAAACGCGGCTATCGCTGGTGCGTCTGGGCGGACCGCTTGTCCTACCGAGCCTTGCGCCAAGGGATTCAAGGAGGACGTGCGGTCGCGGTTGATGGAGACGGTTTACTCTGCATGCTCAAGATCAATGGGGCGATGATCGGCGATACTCTGTCTATCCCCATGGGCACGCCGCTCACAGTCGAAATCAGCGCTGACGCCAAACGGGGGAATGTCAGCGAAGTCAAACTCATTAAGTTTGGCCAGACGGTGCAGACGTGGAAGCCTTCTGAAAAAAATTGGCAAACGACGTTTACCGATGGTGAGTTCGACGGCCAACCGACGTACTACCGCATTGAGGTTCGCTCCGACGGAACTCCCCGCCGCGCGGTTTCCTCGGCGGTCTTTGTCCAGTCGCCGGCGGCAGACGCTAGAAAATAATCTTCGACAGTCTACTTTGCGAAAGGCATTCTCAACTTCACGCTTGAAGAAAACTCACCGCTTCTTTGCTCTCTTTGAATTCTTTGCACTCTTCGATCGCACGACGAGCAAACTGGCCCGTCTCTAAGTTCGACTCTCCCCATGAAGGTGCGGGCGGCCAATCGACATCCCAAATTCTCGCGCCCCTTTGAATTCTTCGCCCCTTTGTCGGAAACGGACCGTCACGGAAGTTCTCACACCAAGGCGTAAAGAGCCATCACTCGACGTAGCCGTTTTGTCTTCACATTGCGTCTTAACGCCTTTGCGAGAGATCTTCCCCGCGTCACGTTCGAAGAAAATTCGCCTCTTCTTTGTTCCCTTTGAACTCTTTGATTTCTTTGCCCCTCGCCGCTCGAATTCCGAGCGCATGAGCGTTCTTGAGCTGGCACGCAGGTCAGCTCCACCGCATTCCAGGTCCGTCGAACCTCAGCCGCACGTCACGATGACCGCGACGAACCGCCTCCCCCTTCGATCATAAATCCAGGCGTCAATCTCACCTAAATGACACGCCGGCCTCAAGGTGTGTTCGGTAGCCCACTCTGCTTAAGGTTCCAGTTGCATCGTGACCGACCGATTTGCATCCAATTTCGATTGAACCGAGTGCGACTGATCGCGTCCCGCACCCCAGCGCACCTTCGGTTGTTTTCTCGCGCGGACCTTTCGTCTTATAGGGCGTTCTGTCTTGTACTGGTCACATGCGTGATCTAGCCTAGTGACAACTTCGCGCGGCGAACGCCTGTGCGGTAACCGGAAACGTGCAGAATCAGGTCTAGGGACCAAGTGTCAGGTGAGTTCATGTCGGTACCGAACGGCGTTTCGAAGCGATTGAGGAATTGTCTTCGCATGAACGAGCCTTTGTGGGAGTGCCTGCAACGGCTTCCGGCCCTAAATCTGCCTGACTGGTATTTGGGCGCCGGCTGCATCGCACAAACTGTCTGGAACCTCTCTCATGGTAAGGCTCCGCATGCCGACATCCTCGATTATGACCTCGTTTACTACGATCGAGATTTGTCGGAGGAACGTGAATCCAATTTGGCACACGATGCCCAAGAACTGGTCGCAGACCTGCAAATTGAACTCGACGTAACAAACCAAGCCCGCGTTCATATTTGGTACCCGACCCTGTTCGGCTATTGTATTCAACCGTATCAATCAACCGAGGACGCAATTGGAACTTGGCCCACGACTGCAACAGCGATTGGAGTTCGGCCAGACGGGGCGGAGCTTGAGGTATGGGCACCGCTTGGCACTGACGATCTATTTGACCTCGTAGTGCGACCAAATCGTGTTCAGATCACACCGACGATCTATGACGCCAAGGTTGCTCGTTGGATCGCTCGATGGCCATCACTGGTCGCTCTTCCGTGGAATGAAGGAGTTGGCCCTGCTGGACAACGTCACTTGGGAACTCTCAAGTGACTTGGCAAGGAGCCACCAGAAGCGAAGGGGCCACCGCTCGACATGTGTCGCGGCTCCACGTAAGCGTACAAGGATCGTCAACACTCGAGGCATCCTCGGGTGAACCTAGGCATTAGATCGCGAGCAATCGAGTGTTCTGCTACGAATATCGCTGCGATGTCTGTGATTACTCTGGCTTTGCGAGTTGGGGAAGTCCGGGCTACTACGTCTTTTCCGACGGGGAACGGATGCCAGTTGTAACCCAGCCGGTGTGGTGCAACACGTGCTCCACGATCACCCAGGCAGAACAGATCCCCCCGGTAACATCACTTACCGGAAGGATTCAGCAACTTCACAGCCGCGCACTTTCTGACGAAGAATTGCAGTTCATTGCCTACCTCAATGAGTCATTGGAAGAGCACATCCAATCATGCATAAATACATGCAATTTGATGATCGCACGATTCAAAGACCGCCACATTCCGAATCGATGTATCGAGTGCGGAGGTCATGACTTCATGGGACTTGAGACCGATGAGGGAGTCATGCCCGACGCGTTTCCTCATCAAAAATGCACGGGGATGATACGGCAGAGAAGTAACGGCCACGGTAGCCCATCTGACTATTTCTTGTTGGACCCACAGGGCAATCGCATTCACACGACTTAACGCGACCTAACAAGCGGTCGCATTTCATTCGGGAGATAGCCCTCACTGACCAACCTTTAATATCGGTCCCATGCTCACCGAATAGACTACGAGCATTATCAATCCGGCGACTGCCCACCAGAACCACGGGATCAGTTTTCGTTTTTCATCCATGTTGGCGATTCTCCCGGCGAGCCATCCGAAACAACGGCACGATATGAGGCCTGGCAGTTCAACGCAATCAGGACTTTGCCGGGCATGCTTCGGTGACTCACTTGCTCCCCTGTGCGGGTCTTACGGAAACATCGACGATGATCGCGTGACAATCGTTAATATCAACCATTTATCGCGGATAATAATTAGTCAGCATTATTTGGAAAGTAGTCGTATGTCATATTGGAAAAGCTCGTTTCTCAAAAGCCTTGAACCAGACTTCGAAGAGGAAACTGACTTCGAATTCGCGCCCCCAGCAACCATTGATGATTTCGCGAATTTAGAGAGGCACATAGCCGCCAAGATCCCCGAGGACGTCCGAAGTCTGTTGAGCGAATTCAATGGTATCAAGCGGATTTCTGGGAACGACCGCGAACCTTATTTTTTTAGCACACAAGAAATGCCAGCCGCAGCCGAGATTTACCGCAAATGGGACCAACCGACGAAGTTGTTGATGGATTGTTCTCGCGACATTTTGTTCGTATGCCAGGTGAACGGTTTTTCCGAAATGTGGGGAGTTGCAGTTAGACCATTCGGCTCGTTCGAATACGGTCAAATCGTGGCCTTCGATCATGATATGATAGGTAATGCTGAACAGCCCGACGAACTCTTTGCGTCGCCCTATTTTCGGCTCATTGATTTGGTCGAAACCAATTGGAAGGAGGTATCTTAATAGGATGGTGACGCATTCTCCGGGAATGCTTGCCCGTCGCGGCGGTAGGTCGGAGCGAGCTGCTGTCTCAATTTGCGCACACGGTCATCTGGACTGTAATTGCAAGAGGACGGTGTAAGAGCAACCTACCAAACGACTCAACCCGCCGTGTGCCGCGGGCAGGTTTGGGGCCACATAATCGGTCACTCGCGTGGCACAACGCGGATTAACTCAAGCATTAGGTGGTTGCATGTCTCGCAGTTCATGGCAAATAATCGTCGCCATCTGCTTGGTGGGTTACACCGGCAAACCCGCATCCCGTAGTCGACATCCTTCAGAATCGGCATTGACCGACGCTGGCGGCCGTGTTGTCATCCCTGCACCGGATCAAGCGTCGAGCGACGCATTTCTGACGGGCCGCCCTCCACTTTCAAATGCTCCTCAGATTGTGTCTGTAGTCAACAATGGGGATCATTGCCGAGTGACCGTGAAAAATATTGGTACGACTCCACTTGGTTACTCCTCGGCAGGTGCCTGTCACATCCAGCTTGTGCAGGAGATTTTCGAGTCTGGAAAATGGACTCTCTCGAGATCGGACGGGTGTGGACTGGGCAAGCAGGAACACCTGCTCCGCCCGAATGACTCGGTCGCACTCTATGTCAAATTCTGGGACACGCAGAAACGCGAACGGATGCTGGCAAGGTTCTGGGAGAAAGGCACTTTCCGCGCAGACCTTGTGGTGCTGGCAGCGGAACCGGCGGGCTTTTGGTAGAAGTACGCCCAGCAAGCGGTTCAACCCGACATGTGCCGCAGCCGAGTTTGGGATAAAATTACTGGTCGCCCGCGCGGCACAACGCGGGTTAACTTTGGGCGTTAGGCGGGTTTTCATGACTGTGGGCCGCGTCAATTCGGTTGCACACAACTTTGGTCACCATTTCTTGTGGTTTCGCAAAGGGTTTGTTTACGCGCACATTGCACGCAGAGCGGCGGAGGTGAAAATCGGCTCGGTAACCATCGATATTCTACGCGAGGGCATTATGCCCTCGTCGCTGAACACATCGATTTTTCGACGTGTAATTCCGGAGCTTCGCTCCAAGTTTTACGGTTGCCTGGATTCAGTGATGGTGAGCCATGATTATGTTACGGATGCAGCGGTCTCAGTTGAGGTCGCTGACTATCCCAAGCGACGTTGCCGGTGCACCATCCGAGATCGGTATGGGCACACCTATTCTCGTGAAGTGGAGATCGCCCAACAGCACGAGACTCACGTCGCCTAATACCGTGCCCTTTTAAAAATGGCAGTTGCTCGGAATTGTCGTCCCTAAAACCTAACGAGCGGTTCAACCCGACATGGGCCGCGATCGGGATTAGCTGGTGTTAGGCAAGTCACTCGCGCGGCGTACGCCGGTGAATCTGGGCGCTAGGCCTTCGAGGTGATTTGATGGTACAGCGAAAAAAACTCGAACGGCGTAAGGCCGCGCGGCAGGAAGCGGTGTTGCTTCGAATCTCGGAACGACGTGCACAGTTCCGGGACAAAGTTCGGGCACAGCCCTGCCCTTCATGCGGAAGCCGTACGATATCACACCTCTACTACGGACAGCCGACGGCCGATACCGAATACAGCGTTGACATCGACGCGGATCTGATTTTCGACGTGGGACGCAATTACATGGATGGCGATCCCGTGTGGATCTGCCGCGACTGTGTGCATACTTGGGGCCGGAGAGACGCCGCCGATATTCGTTGGACCGCCTATCATTCATCCGGCTTCTCAGAATCGCTGCTTGGTTACAAACTCCGATGCGAAGACGGCATCGCTGAATTGAATGCACGCTGGTCATGGCCCAAGCCGTCATCTAAACAATTCCTGGCCCGCTTTGCGATCGACAGTCACCTGATCGCAACCGCGATACCCGCCCTGCGGACGATGAATGAGCGTTATGACTCCGGCTGTGATGACTTGGGACATTGGCACCTTGTTGTAGAAACGGGCGGAGAGATAATCAAACG
>JAZKFE010000499.1:0-2721 GCA_040386595.1 Planctomycetota bacterium
CTTTTTTCATGCACCTGCAATCCGTTAGGGGCAGGAAATTTAAACGCCCGACCCCAATTTCGAGCTGATCGGAATAACAGACGACGGCGGCCTTAGCGACCGAGTTTTGCCGCCAGTTCTTCGGCCTGGCTCACCAAGCTGCGGAGGACTTCAAAACCCTTTTGCCAGAAGTGTTCATCGTTGATGTCGGCTCCGACACGTTGCAATAGTTCGGCCGGGGCCCACTTACTTCCCGATCGTAACAATTCTAAGTACCGCGGCGTGAAGGCTTGGCCCTCTTCTTGATACATGCGGTAGAGAGACAACACTAACAATTCGCCGAAGACGTACGCATAACAGTAGAAAGGCGTATGAATGAAGTGCGGAATATAGGACCAGCCCCAGCGATACAGTTCGAGCATGTCGACCGAGTCGCCGTACAAGGCGTGATTGGCCTGCCACCAGAACTCGCACAAATCGGGGCTCGAGAGTTTACGTTCTCGGCGAGCCGCATGGGCTTTCTGTTCGAACCGGGTCAGTACGTTCTGTCGGAAGACTGTGGCGAAGGCGTCTTCGACCTTACTGCAGAGCAATCCCAGCCGGACTTCCGGGTCTTGTTCGGTCCCCATCAAATGGTCAAACGTCAAAAATTCCCCGAACACGCTGGCCGTCTCGGCGACGGGCAATGGGTGGTGGAAATTGAGGTAGGTCTGCTCCCGTGACAGGTATTGATGAATGCCGTGTCCCAGCTCGTGGGCCATGGTGTTGACGTCGCGGAGCTTGTCGGTCCAGTTCAACATCACATAGGGATGGATCGGCGGCACGATACTGGCGCTGAAGGCTCCACCACGTTTCCCCTGGCGGACTTCGGCATCAATCCAATTGTGCTCGAAGAATTTGCTGGCAATGGCCTCCATGGAGGGATCAAAACGACCGAACGCCGCCAGTACCATATCGCGCCCGTTTTCATAGGTGCAGGTCGGCATCTTGGTCGCAACAGGTGCGTATTGATCGTAAGTCGCCAGCTTGTCGAGCCCCAGCAACCGGGCCTTCAAGCGGTAATAGCGATGGGCGATGTCGTAGTTCGCCTCGGTGACGGCCTGCATGCGTTCGACCACTTGCGGCTCGATCTCGTTCGCCAAATGGCGGCTGGAAATCGGATTACCATAGTGCCGAATCTGATCGTTCAGACTGTGATCTTGCGTGATGGCGTTATAGACGTTCGTCAGCACCAATTCGTGCTTGGAGAGCTCGGTGTAGAGACACTCCTGCGCAGCCTTACGCAAATCACGATCGGGCTGATAGGACATCGCCAGCAGAGCGGGCTGCGTCAGCGTCTGTGTTTCACCCTTGTATTCGAGACGGTATTCAACCGACGCCACGAACTCGTCAAACAAGTTCACCCAGGCTCCGCGAGCCGTCAGCGACTTCTGGTTGAGGAGAACTTCTTCCTTCTCCCCCAGGGTATGCGGCTTGTAGCGGCGGCTGGCAATTAGATAGTGCTGATAGTTTTGCAATTCCGGGGCAGCGGCCAATTCGAGCGCCTCGGCTTCGGGCACTTCGAGCCATTCCAGATCGAAAAACGTCAGGCGGTTCTGAATATCCACCGACGCCTGATCGATCTTATCTTCCAGCTGACGGCAGTCGGCGTTGAGGTTCTCAACGGCCGTTCGCAACCCGGAGTAGGCCCCCAACTGCGACAGTTTTTGATAGAGATTTTCGAGATCCACCAACGCCACACGGACTTCTTCGGCCGAGGGCTTTCTCGCAAATATTCCACGATACTTCTGAGAAAACAGCTCGCTGCCCGTTTGGCAGGCCTGCAGGTCAGCCTCAATCTGGGGGTCGTCGAGCCCCTTGTAGATATCACTCAGATCCCAATAGACGCCGGCAGCGGAACTGGGGGTATTCATGAGGACCTTTCAATGGATGAATCACGAAGAGCCAATGGGAAATCTTGCGTATCGCCTCCGACAATCGAGTCGACGACAATCCGCAAACCGTGGCCCGAACTCGGCTCCCGATCGGGAACCGCTGGAAATGCGAAATATATTCTCTACGCGGCCGAGAGTGGAACCTGAATCTCAGTCCCCCTCGCGACCAAACGTCTCATTTTTTGACCGAACAAGGTTATAGTCGATTCAAAACCATCCCTGCTAGGGGTTCGTTCAGGATCGGCGGGCGCCTCGCCGGGTATTATAGGCACCAAGACAAGATGAGTAGTACGGGATGCGAGCCCCGCCCCAGAACGGTCCGTAATTGAGACAGTCCTTATGAATCCCCACCCCTTGATTGCCATCATTCCCGCGGCTGGCCTGAGTCGTCGCATGGGGCAACCCAAATTGCTGCTACCGTGGCGCGGTTCGACCGTCATCGCCCACTTGGTCGGAGAATTACGGGCGGCAGGCGTGACGCAGATTTTTGTGGTGCTGCGTACCGGCGATGAAGCCTTGCTGGCCGCCGTGGTCGCAGCCCAAGCGATCCCCCTGCAACCGCCCGTTGATCCGCCCGACATGCGGAGCAGTGTGGAGTATGGCCTACAAAAAGTGGTCGAGTCGTGGAACTTCCCGAGCACCGATGCAACCGCAAGCGATTCCGTGACATTTCCGTTAGGCGGCTGGCTGTTGATTCCGGCCGATCATCCGATTGTTTCGCACACAACTATCGTCGCGTTACAGCAGGCCTGGCGATCGGAAGAACGACAGATCCTGATTCCCACCTATGCGGGAAAACGCGGGCATC
>JAZKFE010000499.1:2731-7437 GCA_040386595.1 Planctomycetota bacterium
GCCTTCCAAGCGACGCACCAGCGGCACGCGGATGGAGTTGCCGTTGGCCTTCAGATCGTTGATCACATGGATGATGTCGGTCGGACTATCGCCCATGTAGGTTTCAAAGCCGCTGTCACGCACATATTCGCGCATGAAATCGCGGCGATTCCAGAGGATTGCGGCTTGAACTGGCTCGTCCGGCAGAATGCTGGTGCCATCCAAGAAGTCCCCGTCACGGATGCCGGGGTCCTCATCGATCTCGACACTCCCGAAGATTATGCGGCGTTGCTGAAACGGGACAACAATCAGCCGTAACCCGAATTGAAAAAACAACTTACAGCATCAAACAAAACTCGCAGCCGGAAACAAAGAAAATCTCTCACGGGTGGTGGCCTAACTGGTCCTACCACTCGGGTCGTTCGAGAGACTAGAATCGTGTCACCGGGATGCCACGCATCCTGCTGATCGCCTGGAACCAATTACTTTCGGACAACTGACTACGGACCCGCTCAAACCAAAATGTCCACAGAATCTCAATCTGACTTCGACCGCCTGCCTGAAGAATTACCACCAGTGCAGCCCCCTTCGGCCGGCTTCATTGCCCAATTGTTCTTGGTGCCCGGTCTGATTGTGCTGGCCATTGTCGTCGTTTGGCTGCTGATTTCACGCATGGCGAGTGTCGAGCAGGATTGGCGGTCGCTGGTCAATGACATTCAAAGTCCGCAGGACCACATCCGTTCGCGCGGCATTTTCGGACTGGCTCAGCAACTACTCGCCGAGCAAAACTCCACCACGCCGGGCCCCAAACTCCGCGACAATCCTGATATTGCTCAGCAACTGGCAGACTACCTGATCAAGGAATTGAAGACTTCGGCCGCGAGCGAGGCCACAGTCAAGCAACAGGCAATTTTGTCGCGCACGTTGGGTTTGTTCCATCTGCCCGAAATCGTGCTCCCCGCGTTGGCCCAGGCGGTTCAGCCGCAGCACGACCTGGAAGTCCGCAAGAACGCGTTGGGTTCGATTGCCGTTATCGCTGGCCGAGCGATGGAAGAGAAGAAGCCGTTGAACCTGGAATTGATTCAGCCCGCCGTCATTGAAACGGCCACCGATTCCGCGCCATTAGTGCGGCAATTGGCTGCCTTTATTCTCGGTTTGATGCCCGGCGACGTCTCTCACCAGCGACTGTCGGTCTTGCTGGAAGATGCCGATTTGAGCACTCGGATCAATGCGGCAGTAGGCTTGGCTCGGCAAGATTCGCCAGCCGGATTTACGGTCTTCGCCGATGTCCTCAAAGACGCGATCGCCAAGCCCGCGACGATTGGTTCTCCTGAAGAATTCGCCCAATTCGCTCAAATTAAGAACACTTTGGCCGCCTTCGACAAAGTTGAATCCAAACTCACCGCCGAGCAACGAACTCAACTGCAAAAGCTGCTCGAACCAATCAGCACAACCTACCGCGAACCCAAACTGCGGGTTGAGGCTCAATTGCTATTGAAGAAGCTGCAGGGGAAGTAGGGGGCTCGAGACGCCGTTTTCATTGGCAGTGAGGGTGAAGTTCCTGCCGAACGGCTGGGTTTGTCTAGGTTCGCAAGACTCAGCGTTTCGGCAGGAGCCTCACCCTCACAGTCGTCTAAATGCGGAAGAAATGCAGCTTTTTTTGCTGTTTTGAGCCCGAAGACTTCGCCTACGCGGCACCTTCGGACATCGGTGAAATCAGCTCAAGAAAAAAGATTTCGGCGGCGGATTGCTATGTCCGCCCGTTCCGTAGCATTTCATACAATCCGTGCTGGCATCAAACTTGCCAGTTTGTTATGCTTACGTGCTTCAAACATTCGGTCCATTATTGTGGGATAAAGCATCTCGCAACCGGGTGTCAGACATTTAATTTGGCATCTTGAGTGGCTAACGCGGCCCAGTAAATCGCTGGTAACGAGTTGTTCGGGATGGCTAGTGCAGGTTGTTGGCATGGTTGATCGGAACCTGATTCGGGAATTCAACATTGATGAGGATGATTTCGAGGCGCAATTCGCGAGCCTCACAAACGCCGCCGCTAAGGACATGGGCGTTGCGGAGTTGGAAGACGGTGAAGAGTGGGATTTCGACGATCTGATCGTCGACTCCGCCAAGGAATTTGATGCCGGCAAGATCCTCGCTGGCCATGTTATTCGCGTCGAAGGTGACGACGTTCTGGTTGACGTTGGTTACAAGAGCGAAGGCGTCGTTCCGCTGAGCGACTGGGAAGAAGGCGAAGAGCCCCCCGAACCAGGCCAAGCCATCGAAGTTCTGCTGGAAGAAGTCGAAGACTCGTCCGGCCTTGTCCTCTTGTCGAAGAAGAAGGCTTCCCGCATTCGGAGCTGGGAAGTTGTCATCTCCAAGTACAAGGAAGGTGACGTTGTCTCCGGTGCTGTCGTCCGCAAGATCAAGGGTGGTCTGCTGGTCGACATCGGCGTGAACGTCTTCCTGCCTGCCAGCCAGGTCGACATTCGCCGCCCGGCCGACATCGGCGATTACATCGGTCGCACCATTGAGTGTGTGATCCTGAAGATCGACGAAGCCCGCCGCAACATCGTTGTATCACGCCGTAAGCTGATCGAAGACAACCGCGAGAAGATGAAGCGCGATCTGTTGTCCAAGATTCAGATTGGCGAGATCCGCAAGGGTATGGTCAAGAACATCGCCGACTTCGGCGCGTTCGTCGACCTGGGTGGTATCGACGGCCTGCTGCATATCACCGATATGAGCTACGGCCGCATCAATCACCCGTCGGAAATGGTCAAGATCGACGACGAGATCGAAGTCATGATCCTCAACGTCGACACCGACCGCGAGAAGATTGCCCTGGGTCTGAAGCAAAAATTCCCCAGCCCCTGGGCTGTGGTTTCGGAAAAATACCCGGTCGGCACGAAGATCACTGGCGAAGTGGTCAACGTCATGTCCTACGGTGCCTTCGTCAAGCTCGAAGAAGGTATCGAAGGTCTGGTGCACATCAGCGAAATGTCTTGGACCAAGCGTGTCAATCACCCGAGCGAACTGGTTGCCATTGGCGACAAGGTCGAAGTCGTGGTGCTGGGCATCAGCAAGGAAAAGCAAGAGATTTCGTTGGGCATGAAGCAAACTCAGCCCAATCCTTGGGACAACGTCGCCGGCAAATACCCGGTCGGCCAGATTGTCACCGGGACCGTGCGAAACCTCACCAACTACGGTGCCTTCATCGAAATCGAAGAAGGTATCGATGGCCTGTTGCACGTCAGCGACATGTCCTGGACCCGCAAGATTTCGCACGCCAGCGAAATGTTGCAGAAGGGTGAAAAGGTCACCTGCCAGGTGTTGTCAGTCGATCAGGAACGCAAGCGTATCGCTTTGGGCCTGAAGCAACTGCAGAACGATCCGTGGAGCACCACTATCCCCGAGAAGTATGCTCCGGGTGCTGTGGTCACGGGTACCGTCACCAAGTTGACCAACTTCGGTGTGTTCGTGGAACTCGAGCCCAGCCTCGAAGGTCTGCTGCACATTTCCGAATTGGCCGACAAGAAGGTCGAAAATCCCGAAGAAGTGGTCAAGGTTGGCGATCAGATCGAAGTCCGCATCCTGCGGGTCGACATCAACGATCGCAAGATCGGCCTCAGCCGCAAGCTGTCCGGCCCGATCGAACCCGAACCCAAGGCTCCGGGTGCTCCGAGCGCCGGTGGTGGCAGCAGCGATGCTGGCCAGAACGTTCCTCGCGAAGAGTTGAAGGGTGGCACCAGCGGTACCTCCGGTCCGTTGTTCACCATGGATAGCCCAGCACCCGCTGCTGAGTAATCTGACTTAACGCAGAATGAATTTGAACTCGCAGCCCGGCCCCCTTTCGAGGAGACCGGGCTGTGTTTTTGCGCAGAGACCAAACTTGCCCAAAGAGCAGGGCGGTCAATCCTGACACAGCACCGGGCGACAGCGGTGTACCGCCTGCGTCTCCATCGACGCAGTCGATGGTTCGCCCAAATTCTCGACTCTGGGTGAGCGCAGCGAACAAGAGGTTAAATTTTTTGAGAGTCAGCACCTGCCTCAAACTCGGAGAAGAAACCCGCGACGTAATTCTCTTACTGTTTCTCTTCGCTCAAAGATGTTTTCGAGCCAGAGGCCCCGTCTCAGCGAATGACAATCGGAGATCGAAGGAGCCGCAGCCTCTTGGTTCGCAGCGCTCACCCAGATTCAAGAATCTGGGCTACCCGATCACCTCAGACGCAAATATTCAGTGAACCCGGACCAACCGGAACGCAATAAAACCCCGCGGCGGAAGCCACCACGGGGTTTCATTTACTCAGACATAATTAAGAGGCGGCCCGGGTTCTTGGCCCGGGGGAGCGATGAAGAAGTCGGCAATCCTTGGTATCCCAACATCGCCGGCCGTGTCTATCATGGCGCTCCCACACAGGCCCAAGAGCCTGCGCCACCTGTATCAGCAACAGCAGTCATCTACACTGCAGGAAACTCCGTGCCCGCGGCTGTGCGGCTATCATGTAAGCGGCCCACAAATCGGGCCACCGAGCGTGCCGCACGTTCGGTCACGTTCGCGGCTGCGGCTTCGACTGATGTCTCCACATCGTCGACGACCACTTCACCATGCGGAATCAGCGAGACCCGCAGGCGACATTTTTTATCGACGCCACCACGCGTTCCGTTGGTATCGCTGAAGATCGCCGAAACATGGCTGATGTGCGACATAAATCGGCCTAACGCAAATT
>JAZKFE010000500.1:0-3282 GCA_040386595.1 Planctomycetota bacterium
GGGCCCTCATAGCTATGAAATTGTGATTGCCAGTCATCAACTGGACCAAGTTGCCGAAGCCATGAACAGCTGGCTGGTCCGGCGCGGCTACCCGCGTCAAGGACGCGCTGCGGTGATCATTACCGATCGCAACGTCCTGGAATCACATGCTGCGATTGTTTCATTAAGCCTGCGAGCAGCAGGATGGCGCTGCCAGACCGTGGGCATGGACCCCGGTGAGCAAACCAAGACACTCGCTGCGGCCAGTCACATTTACGACGTGCTCGTCGACCTGAAAGCCGACCGCCAGACCGTGATCGTGGCCGTCGGTGGTGGCGTGATGGGGGACCTCGCCGGCTTCGTCGCTTCAACCTACAACCGCGGGCTGCCCTTCGTCCAAGTCCCGACATCGCTGCTGGCTCAGGTCGATAGTTCAGTCGGTGGTAAGGTCGGTATCAACCACCCCAAGGGCAAGAACCTGATCGGTTCCTTCCACCAGCCGATTGGCGTGTATCTCGACACATCCGTCCTGAAAACGCTGCCTGATCGTGAATATCGCGGCGGTCTGGCCGAAGTCGTCAAGTACGGGGTGATTTTGGATCCGGTGTTTTTCGAATACCTCGAACAACATGTCGCCGAGCTCAATGAACGCGAAGGCAATGCCCTGCGACACATCGTCGCCCGCAGCTGCCGGTTGAAGGCCGATGTCGTCGAACAGGATGAATTCGAGCTCACCGGCGTGCGTGCCGTTTTGAACTACGGTCACACCTTCGCCCATGCCTTCGAAGCCCTCTGCGGATACGGCGAATTGTCCCACGGCGAAGCGGTCTCCATCGGCATGCTGTATGCCAGCCGGTTGGCGGAACGCCTGGGGCGGATTGATGCCGAACTGACCGCGCGACAGAAGCGGTTGCTGGAGGCATTGCATATTCCGACTCAACTGCCCCCTTCCAGGAAACTCAATCCTGACGAAGTCATCGACCGTATGCGGCTCGATAAGAAGGCGGTCGGCGGGCAATTGCGATTCGTCTTACCGACCCGGTTAGGCCATGTCGAAACGGTGAAAGATGTCCCCGAATCCGAAGTTCGGGCAGTACTGGAAGAGCTGGGACAGTCGTAAAAACACCTGACAGAACCAAGAAATTGGCTCGGTTGGACGGAGCTGGAAACGACAAAAAAGAAAATTTAAACCACGAATTACACAAATCACACGAATGATGAACAGCCCAATATTGTTTTGGAAATTGGCTGAGTGTTCGAAGCCTGATCCTATTTTCGACAATCAATCTTCCTGTGCTTTATTCGTGTCATTGGTGTAATTCGTGGTAAAAATCTCCTAAATCTTTCAATGCGTACGTTCAACCCACGTAAGGTGTTGTCAGGGCCTGTAAGAGTGGGATTGAAAAGTCGTCGTTCGCGTGCGTTGTGAGTCGGTTGCGGATATTCTAAGCTGAGACCAGCGATGCAGATGTCACCTGCTGGCAGCTGCGAAGTTCCGTCATCGATCCGTGCTCACAACGCTATTGAACGCTCCATGACCGACACCCCACCCGCTCCCGATATGCTGCCCCTGTTGCGGCTGCATTTGGTCAATGGCGTCGGCCCCCGTACGTGGGTGCAGTTGATGGAGCGCTTCGGCAGCCCATCACAAGTGCTGGCAGCTTCTTCCAGCCAACTGCAGGAAGTCCCCGGAATCGGCCCCAAACTGGCTGCCGCCATCCTGGCTGCCCGGCTCAGTCCCGCCGCGGAAAAAGAATTGGCTCGCTGCCGTGAGCTGCATGTCCAGCTGCTGTCTCAGGGGGCAGCAGGGTATCCCGAATGGCTGTGTGAGATCCCTGATCCGCCCCCCGTTCTCTATGCCAAAGGGGACTTTGCCGCGCGTGATAAGCTGGCGGTCGCCATCGTCGGATCGCGGCGTTGCACGCTGTATGGTCAGCAACAGGCCGAACGGCTGGCCTCGCAGTTGGCTCGCGCGGGCGTGACGATTATCAGCGGCCTGGCCCGAGGCATCGATGGCGTCGCTCATCGTGCCGCGTTACAGGCAGGCGGTCGTACCATCGCCGTACTGGCCACCGGCGTCGTCGAAATCTATCCCCCTGAACATGAAGATCTGGCACGAGAAATTGCGTCACACGGCGTGGTCGTCAGTGAATCGCCTATCGGACAGGCACCGACTCCGGGGATGTTTCCGCAGCGGAATCGCATCATCAGCGGGTTGTCTTTGGGAGTGATCGTGGTCGAAGCCGCTCGCAACAGTGGGGCGTTACACACCGCCCGGCATGCGATGGAACAGAATCGAGAAGTCTTCGCGATCCCCGGCCGCATCGACAGTCTGGCCAGCGAAGGCTGCCACGACCTGATCCGCGACGGTGCCACCTTGGTCCGCAATGTCGATGACATCCTGCCGGCGCTGGGCCCCTTGTCGGCACCCGCCAAAATCTCGCCCACGGAAGAGGTCCGGGCACCGCGTGAACTGCTCCTCAATGAACAAGAGAAGTTGATTCTGAATACGGTAACGGCCGAACCGCAGCACATTGATGAAATTGTGCGTGCGGTCGATCAGGAGCCTTCCCGTGTGCTGCAAACACTGACTATCCTGGAAATGAAACGTCTGGTAAGACGCTTGCCAGGCGGACATCTCTGCCGCATGTGATGTTTCAACATTCCAGAGAGGGGTGAGCCCGACTTACTCCTCGATTGTCCGTTGAGGTTGCCATGATCTATTTGAACGTGTTGTTGAAAGTGAAAGACCCCACCGACGTCCCCCGCGTCCGTGAACTGCTGGTGCAACAGGGGCAGCATTCGCGAAAAGAACCGGGATGTGTGCGGTTTGAAGTTTATCATTCCAACAATGACCCCACGCGATTCGTACTTAACGAACACTGGGAAACGTCCGCCGATCTGGATCAGCACCGGCTGGCTCATGCCTACACGCAGATCTATCAACCGCTGGTCTTGCCGTTGGTCGAACGCGAAGGGCATCCCTGCCAGTTGGTAGAATAGAGACTCGGCGGCAGCCATAGTCGTTGTTCGCTCCGCGAACATAACGCATTCGGAGTTGCGAGTTGATTTGATCGTCAACCGTCAACTCTGATTCCCGCCGGCTACTGCGAATGCGTTGTGTTCGCGGAGCGAACAACGACTATTAAAGAATACAAATGAAGTGAGTTCTCCCATCGCCGATCCGACCTCGGAAATCCCACAGCGGCCACGCAGTTCGTTACGAGCGATCAGCCTGCTGAGCGGCAGTATGTTCGCTCAGTTCGCTCTGCAATTTGTCTATCAATTGGCGTTGGCCAAATG
>JAZKFE010000500.1:3292-18434 GCA_040386595.1 Planctomycetota bacterium
AATCAATCAGATGTGCGTGCAGTTTTCGCGCGCCGAGATGGATGCCTTCCTGGCCGCTCAGACGATCCCCATGGTCGTCGCCACGATCCTTGTCGGTACCTTACAATATGCCTTCGTACCGGTGTTTATCCAGCGGCGCGAGCAATTCGGGCCCAACGCCGCCTGGGAGTTGGCCGGAACAACGGGTTTGATCCTGATTCCGGGAATCGCCCTGCTATCGCTAGTGGGATGTTTGGCCGCCGATCCCATCATCCGACTGTTATTTCCCGGCTACCCACCCGCTCAGATCGAACTCACGGTCAGTCTGTTTCGGGTGATCGTCTGGCTGACGTGGACCATCAGCGTCACCGCGTTCTTTCAGATGGTATTGCAAGCAGCCCAAGTCTACGGGCCGGCGGCGGTCGGGCCGTTTCTGGGAACGCTCGTGACATTCATTGCCAGCTGGCTGACTTATAGTTCGTGGGGGATTCACGGGATTGCCTGGTCGACAATTGGAGGGGCTCTTTTCAGTCTGGCCTGGCAGGCTCCTCTGTATTGCCGCAACGCGCGGCACCGATTCCGGATTGACGATGGGACTCGGCAAATGTGGACGATGCTGATCCCGTTGCTGCTGGGAGCGGCCGTCTACAAGCTGGACCCGTTACTCGACCGGTACCTGGCCTCTGAATTGACGGTTGGCAGTGTGTCGCAATTGGGTTACGCCTCGCGGTTGATTGCGGCCTTTCTAACGCTGACCACCAATGGCCTGGCGATGGTCGTCTTTCCAGTGCTCGTCGCGCATGCCGCCAGCGGTGATCGCGAGCATCTGAAACTTGAAGTCTGCCACGCCTTGCAACTGCTAGTGTTTCTGCTGCTGCCGCTGTGCTTGGCCTTGGGTTGGTATCCGGTACCCATTGTTCGCGACCTGTTTCAAAGCGGTCGCTTTACGCCCGCCGATACCTCCGTCGTGGCCGAGCTCTTACTGCTTTCCCTGGGAGTTCTAATTGGCGGCAGCGCGGGAGAAATTCTTAGTAAGACGTTCTTCGCGATGGGAGATTCGCGAACTCCGACTGCGGTCCGAATTGTGGGCTTTGCCGTCGGTGCCGGATTGAAACTCTGGTGGGGCACGCGCTACGGTCTGCGAGGGCTGGTCTGGGCCACCTCCTGTTACTACCTGCTGATCGCGACTCTCGACTGGGTATTTCTGAATCGGCGGGTCGGAAGAGTGCCGTTGGGAGAAGTCGGGGACTCGGCGATCAAGTGCGGGGTGGCATCTCTCGCCGCTTTGGGTGTCGCCGCTTTGGTGCTGCAGGGAGGCGAATACCGCGGGGTCTCGGTGTTGGCGGGCGGAGCCGGCGGGGTTACTTATTTAATACTGACCGCGCTCCTACGTGAGTCAATCGCCTTACGGCTGCTGCAGGGATTGAGGTCGCGCCGTAAGTCTTCGTAGTCTTCCCGTGACCTGACTCTCTGAGTCAGGTTCTTTTTCAGTATGAATGAAGAATGGGGAAGAAAGAAGAAGAGGACCCGACTCGGAGAGTCAGGCTACGGGACGGGGATGCTGCGAGATCGATCACCGTGACGGGTGATGAGGCATTTTCACCCGCGCAAAAAGCCCAACACGGGATGGGCCTCGGCGGGGACGCCTGAACGCCGAACTAAACATTTCACCCGTCTCTGCCCGCGATACTCATCCTCGCAGCAGATTTGATGTCTTCATTTTATCTCTGTCGACACTTTAGGAATTCCGCGTTGAATCGCGATATTTCTGCTTGACGATCAAAATTCACCGGTGTTACTCTAAACACCAGATCCGAATGCAAAGACAGTATGGTCCGGAAATTGCGACTCTTTAAGCTAGTTTGCCGAGAGAGGAAGCTGACACCGGATTCCAGCCGATGACACTTGCCTAAAGCGCCCATGTGAGGCAAGCGTCAACCGAACTGCCAGTTGACCCTCCAAAAAAAGCGGTAGAACACCCAATAGAGTGATAACCGTTGCAGACCAAAGTACAACTCATCAAAGAATACCTTGCTGACTGCCAGACTAGGGCACCCCTAGCTCCGCCATGCTGCACCGAGTTGTCCTGCCCCAACAAGTAGACCAAAACGTAATCAGCCATCAATGAGATGCTTTGCTCGTAGAAATGTTTTGAACGAACTCTCATTTTTTGCTGCTTAAAGATCAAACCTCACACTTGGCCTAAACCGTAACTCATTGGAGTCATTTAAGATGGCAGATCAAACCAGCTGGGGCTGCTGTGACCCCGCTCACTTTCGACGCATGAATCGCCGTGGTTTTCTGACGGTGGGTGCAGTCGGTGGTGCGTCGGCGTTGACGCTGTCGGATATGTTCCGTCTTCAAGAAGCTCGCGCAGAGTTGAAGAAGTACGAGAAACTGCCGGCGACGGCCAAGTCATTGATCCACATCTACTTGCCGGGCGGCATGGCTCATCAAGAGTCATTCGATCCGCACCCGTTCGCCCCGATTGAATATCGTGGTGAAATGGGAACCGTGCAGACCAAGATTCCCGGCGTCCTGTTCGGCGAAACGATGCAGCAGACAGCACAGATTGCTGACAAACTGTGCGTGATCCGGTCGATGACGCACGGTGAAGCCGCACACGAACGTGGCACGCACAATATGTTTACGGGCTATCGTCCCAGCCCGGCGTTGCAGTTCCCCAGCATTGGTTCGGTCATCAGCCACGAGTACGGCCCCCGCAATAACTTGCCGCCGTATGTCTGCGTCCCCGGCCTGCCGAATGAATTCGCCGGCACTGGTTACCTCAGCTCATCGTTCGCCCCGTTCAGCCTGGGTTCCGATCCAGCTCAGGGTGGTTTCAAGGTTCGCGACCTGAATCTGCCGGGTGGAATCGACGACTCACGCTTTACGACACGACGTAACGTGCTGGCTGCCGTCAACGACTACTTCCAGAAGAAGGAAAAGTCCGACGAACTCGCCGCCATGGACACGTTCTACGATCGCGCTTACAGCCTGATCAGTTCGCCCGATGCTCGCGAAGCTTTCAATATTGATGCCGAGCCCGCTGCCATTCGCGACGAATACGGTCGTGGGACAGCCGGTGCCCGCATGCTGCTGGCTCGCCGTCTGGTTGGTGCTGGCGTCCGCCTGGTCAACCTGACCTACGGTGGCTGGGACATGCACACCTCGATCGTCCAAGGCTTTAAGGGCCAGATGCCCGAGTTCGATAAGGCCTTCGCGACGTTGATTCGCGACCTGGAACGAACCGGCCTGTTGAAGGACACCATGGTCATGGTGTCGTCCGAATTCGGACGAACCCCCAAGATCAATCAGACTGCCGGCCGCGATCACTGGCCGAAAGTGTTCAGCGTGGTTCTCGCCGGTGGCGGAATCAAGGCGGGCACGGTCTATGGTTCGTCGAACTCCGTCGCTTCGGAACCGGAAGAAAATCCGATCGGGATCGAAGACTTGTTCACGACCGTTTATCACTGCATGGGCATCGTTGCGGACCAGGAATTAATGGCCCCGGGCGATCGTCCGATTGAAATCTGCGACGGCGGCGAAGTCCGGAAGGACCTCCTCGCATAGTTCTTCTCCCTGATCAATGAACGCCGAGGTAGGAGGACTTCCTGCCTCGGCAGTTTTTATAGGTGACGTGTGATTGAAGTACGGAAGGGTGAGTGCCTTTTCCGTAGCCTGACTCTCTGAGTCGGGTGTTTTGAAAACGAGCAATGCCCGACTCAGAGAGTCAGGCTATAGGGGTCGCAAGACCTCGCCGTTCGACAGAAATAGCGTAAGTGAAATCGGTGAGCAGGATGCTCGCCCGCGACGCAGGGATGCGACCAGTCCAGATTCATCAGTCGAATTTCTCGGTGATCCGAGTCGACCTGTTTCGTGAGGCGTCCCATGAGTCGTGCGTTTTTCGCTGCCACCTTCGTTGCTCTGATCACTCCCGCGTGGGCGTTTGCCGCTGCACCGCAACTGGGGGGCTTGGCCCCGCGCGGCGTGCAACGGGGTACCGAGCTGGAAGTTGTCTTCAGCGGGGCGCGACTGGAAGACGCTCAAGAGGTGCTCTTCTACGAGCCCGGTATCGCCGTCACCAAGCTTGAAGCGGTCAACACGAATACGGTGAAGGCGACCCTGAAGGTTGCCGCCGACTGTCAGCTGGGAGCCCACCGACTGCGAATTCGCACGGCGACCGGGATCAGCGACCTGCGCCACGTCATGGTGGGGAACCTGCCCAGCGTTGCCGAAGTCGAACCGAACGGTGATTTTGCCACGCCACAAGCCGTCCCCATGAACAGCACGGTAATGGGTGTCGCGGACAATGAAGACGTCGACTACTTCGTGGTGGAAGCCAAGAAGGGCGACCGGATCACGGCGGAAGTCGAAGCCATTCGCCTGGGAATCAGCCTGTTCGATGTCTATGTGGCGATTCTGAATTCGGCCCGGTTCGAACTGGCTGCCAGCGATGACAATGCCCTCATCTGGCAAGATGGCGTCGCGTCGATTATCGCTCCGGAAGACGGCAAATACATCATTCAAGTTCGCGAGAGCTCCTACGGCGGCAACGGTGGCTGCCTTTACAGCGTCCACGTCGGTAACTTCCCCCGTCCTCTCTCCACCCTGCCTTCGGGCGGTAAGTTGGGCGAATCGGTCGCGGTGAAGTTCCTTGGTGACATTGCTGGCGATAAAGAACAACCCTTCACCCTGACCGCTAACGGCCTCGACAAGTTCCCGGTCTTCGCTCAGGACGACAAGGGTGTTGCTCCTTCGCCGAACTGGCTGCGAGTTTCCGACTTTGGAAATGTTCTCGAAGCCGAACCTAATGAAACACACGACAACGCCACGAAGTTCGAAGCCCCGATGGCGTTGAATGGTGTCTTGTCGCAACCCGGTGACAACGACAACTTCCGCTTCACGGCGAAGAAGGGACAAGTCTTCGATGTCCGTGTGCATGCTCGCAGCATTCGCTCGCCGCTCGATCCAGTCCTCTATATCTTCGCCGCGGGTGGTGGAGCCATTGCCGGTAACGATGACAGCGGTGGACCTGACAGCTTCATCCGTTTCACCGCTCCGTCCGACGGTGACTTTGTCGTCAACGTCAGCGACCATCTGAAGAACGGTGGTCCAACCTACGCCTACCGAGTCGAACTGTCCCCCATCAAGCCGGATGTGAAGTTGACGGTCGGTGAATTCGTCCAATATGTGCAACCCACTGCAGCTGTCCCCAAGGGCAACCGCGTGGCGTTGATGATCAATGCTTCTCGTATTGATTGTGGTGGCAACATCACGATCAAGGGACTCGATCTGCCCCCGGGTGTCACGATCGAAACCCCCATGCTGCCCGCCAACCTGTCCAGCGTGCCGGTGATCTTCGTCGCCGCTCCGGATGCCCCGTTGGGGGGCAAGATGGTGGATCTGGTCGGCGTGCTGGAAGATGCCGAAAAGAAGCCGATCCTCGAAGGACACCTGCAACAAGATGTCGTCCTGATTCGGGGTCAGAATAACATTCCCTTTTGGACCGAAAGCGTTCCCCGCTTGGCCACCGCCGTCACGGAAGAAGCTCCCTTCTCCGTGGAAATCGTCGAACCCAAGGTCCCCATCGTGCATGATGGCCAGATGGGTTTGAAAGTGGTCGCCAAACGTAAGGAAGGCTTCACCGCTCCGATTAAGATTGACATGGTCTGGCTGCCCCCCGGCATCAACGCCAGTCGCGAAGTTTCGATTGCGGAAAACCAGACCGAAGCCGTCATTCCCATGAATGCCGCGGGTAATGCTCAGGTTGCGGACTGGAAGATTGCGGTCACCGCGTCAGCCACTGTCGGCAATGGTCCGATCACCACCGCCTCGCCGTTCTCGACCTTGAAGGTTGCCGAACGCTATCTGACCTTCGCCTACGAACAAGCTGCCGTCGAACAAGGTAAGGAAACGGAACTCGTCGTGAAGGTCACCAAGGCCAAGGACTATGTCGGTCCGGCCAAGGTGACTCTGATCGGTCTGCCGAACAAGGTGACCACCGATCCGATGGATGTGAATAAGGACTTGGCCGAGCTGATCTTCAAGATTAAGACCGATAAAGAATCTCCTGCTGGCAATCACAAAAACCTGTTCTGTCAGGTCATTGTGATGGAAAACGGCGAGCCCATTTTGCATACGCTCGGTGGGGGTGCTCTGCGGATCGACGTGCCGTTGCCTCCGAAGAAGGATGCCCCGCCGCCGATGCCGGTCGCAGCAGCCCCCGTGCCCGTTGCCGCTGCCCCGGTGGAAGCACCACCGATGAAGCGGTTGACTCGGCTGGAGCAACTGCGATTGGAACAGGCGGAACGCGAAAAAGCACTCAAGGCCGGGACCAAGTAGAACTAGCCTGTATCAGACGTAAACCAGAGATTGACGACTAAACCATGCACGGTCATCAATGAGACGTGTTGCTCGCGAGGGCACACTATTACACAAAATCTCAACAATGGCCGCGTAGAGAATTATTAGGATTTCGGACTTCTGCTTTCAGGTGTGACAAGACACAGCCTGAAATCGAATCTGCCGGTTAAGGATGCTTCCATGAACGTGAGTCGGTTATTACTCGCGAGTGTGCTGATCAGCGGTTGGTGCGTAGGTTCGGTGGGGGCCCAAGACAACCCCGTAGCCGAACTGCGGGTGTTTCCCGCCGACATCAATTTGCTGACCGCGAAGGATCGGCAACTGCTGGTCGTGCAGGCGGTTTACGCCAGCGGACTGACGCAGGATGTCACCTCGCAAGCCACGATGACCTTGGCTAACCCGGCCTTGTGCCGTCGCGAAGGCAACACGTTCTGGGCTGCCGCGGACGGTGCGACGGAACTCAAAGTTGAGTTCGGTGGCAAGGCCGCGACCATCCCCATTAAGGTGGAAAAGGCCGTTGAACCCCGCCCGATCAGCTTCAAGCTCGACATCATGCCGATCTTCATGAAATCGGGCTGTAACAGCGGTAGCTGCCATGGCGCGGCCCGCGGCAAGGACGGCTTCCGACTCTCCTTGTTTGGATATGATCCCAACGGCGATCACTATCGCCTGACTCGCGAACTCAGTGGCCGCCGGGTCGACCTGTCGGTGCCGGAAGCCAGCCTGTTAGTCGAAAAATCGATCGGATCGGTCCCCCACACGGGTGGCAAGCGTTTCGAATTGAATACCGAATACGGCCAAGACTTCGTCCGCTGGATTGCCGACAGCTGCCCCAGCGATGCGGCAACGATCCCCACTTGCACCGGATTGGAAATCTATCCGAAGCAAGCGGTTCTGGATGGTCCTGGTGCGACGCAGCAAGTCACCGTCCGGGCGACCTATTCCGACGGCACCGACCGCGATGTCACGAACCTCGCCTTGTTCCTGTCGAACAATGATAACTCAGCCTCGATCAACGACCTGGGTGTCGTCACCGGTGGGGCTCGTGGCGAAGCCTACATCATGGCCCGCTTCTCGACATTCACTGTGGGCTCACAGTACATCGTGCTGCCGAAGGGATTGAACTTCACTCCCTTCCAGTCCAAAGAAGCCAACTACATCGACACGCTGGTCAACGCCAAGCTCAACAAGCTGCGGATGACTCCGTCTGAAGTCTGTACCGATGAAGTCTTCGTCCGCCGCCTGTATCTCGATCTGGTCGGCCTGCTGCCCACGATCGAGGAATACAATCGCTTCATGGCCGATACGGCTCCGGACAAGCGGGACAAGCTGATCGACGAATTGCTCAACCGCAAGGAATTCACCGAGATCTGGGTCTCGAAGTGGGCGGAATGGTTGATGATGCGGTCGAACCAAGTCATCAGCTACAAGGCAATGTTGTTGTACTACAACTGGCTCAGCCAACAAGTGGCCAGCAATGTGCCGCTCGACAAGATGGTACAGGGTCTGCTGGGGGCCAATGGTGGTACCTTCAAGGTCCCCGCCACCAACTATTACCAGAATGAAACCGACACCCTGAAGGTGTCCGAAAACGTCGCGCAGGTCTTCATGGGCATGCGGATTCAATGTGCCCAATGCCATAACCATCCCTTCGATCGCTGGACCCAGGACGACTACTACGGGTTTGCTGCGTTCTTCTCGCAAATCGGCCGCAAGGGTGGCGAAGACTACCGCGAAACAATCATTTTCAACGCGGGTGGCGGTGATGTCCGGCACCCCATCGACAATCGCGTGATGGCCCCTACCTTCTTGGGTGGTGGCCTGGCTGACACGGCCGGTAAGGATCGCCGCGAGATCCTCGCCAAGTGGTTGGCTTCTCCCCAGAACCCCTACTTCGCGTCGAACTTCGCGAACCGCGTCTGGCACCACTTCTTCGGTATCGGCATCATCGAACCGATCGATGACGTCCGCATTTCGAACCCCGCCAGCAACCCGGAACTGCTCCTCGAACTGGCGAATAAATTCACCAGCTACAACTACGACTTCAAGCAACTCGTGCGAGACATCTGCCGGTCGCAAACCTACCAGCGAGCGACCCAACGCAACGAGTCCAACACGACCGACGAAATGAACTTCGCCCACGCGAATCTGCGTCGTATCAAAGCCGAATCGATGCTCGATTGCATCAGCGAAGTGACCAATACCAAGGACAAGTTCCAGGGCTTACCCATCGGAGCTCGAGCCACGCAGATTGCGGACGGCACGACCTCCACTTACTTCCTGGAAACCTTCGGACGAGCCAAACGTGAAACGGTCTGTTCGTGCGAAGTGCGGATGGAACCGTCGCTGTCACAGGCTCTGCACTTGCTGAATGGCGATACGGTCAACGCCAAGATTCAACAAGGTGGATTGATCGACAAATGGCTGGCCGAAAAGGTGGAGCCACTGCAGATCGTCGAACGGTTCTATATCAGCTGTCTGGGACGCAAGCCCAGTGAAGGTGAAATTACGAACTTAAAGCCACTCTTTACTGAGGGCAGCAACATCAAACAGGCTTTGGAAGATACCTTCTGGGCTCTGTTGAACAGCCGCGAATTCCTGTTTAACCATTAATGAACGGTGACCATCCCGCAGCTCGAAGGCTGCGGGAGTGGTCAAAGTTTTCGTTTCAATCACACTCGTTTGTCAGATGTCTTGGTGGGTCTGGGGCGTAGCATCGACCCACTCTACATGCGCAAATGGAAATTTCTATCATGCGTCAGTTGTTGACTTTCACGCTGTTGTGCGGAGCCTTGGTTGGTTCGGCGAGGGTTGCCGTGGCGGAAGACGCCAAGCCCGCCGGCACCATGGAAAAGATCACGTACACGGATCACATCCTGCCGATCTTGCGAGCCAAATGTGCCGCGTGCCATAGTGCCGATCAGGCCAAGGGCGGCTTGGTCGTCGACAGCTACACCGGCCTGATGGCGGGTGGTGCATCGGGTGAAGTCGTGACGGGGGGGGATGTCGATGGCAGCCGCCTGTATGACTTGATCACGCACAAAGCCGAGCCCAGTATGCCCCCCAAAGAACCCAAGATGCCGGACGAGCAACTGGCAATGTTCAAGAAGTGGATCGAAGGGGGCGCTCTCGAGACTCTCGACAGCAAGGCTAAGATCAAGAAGCCATCCTTCACTTTGGGGACCGCGGCGATTTCCACCGGCAAGCCTGAAGGGCCCCCGCCGATGCCCGAGAATCTGCCGACCGATCCGCCGATCGTGTCACCGCGCGGGAATGCCGTGACCGCGATGGCAGCCAGCCCCTGGGCCCCCTTGATTGCCATTTCCAGCCACAAGCAAGTCCTGCTCTATAACACGCAAGAACTGCGACTGGTCGGAGTCTTACCGTTCCCCGAAGGTCAACCGCACGTGCTGAAGTTCAGCCGCAACAGCAGTCTGCTGCTGGCGGGTGGTGGCCGCGCCGGACAATCGGGTCGCGTCATCGTCTGGGACGTCAAGACGGGGCAACGCGTGTTTGAAGTGGGCAATGAATACGACGCCGTTCTGGCCGCCGATATCAGTGCCGACAACAGCCAGATCGCTCTGGGGGGCCCCCGCAAGATCGTCCGCGTCTATTCGACGAAGGACGGCGAGCTGATGTATGAAATCAAGAAACACACCGACTGGGTGACATCGTTGGAATTCAGCCCGGATGGCGTGTTGCTGGCGACCGGTGATCGCAGCAACGGCTTGTTCGTCTGGGAAGCCTTTACGGGCCGCGAGTTCTACGTCCTCAACGGACACCAGGCCGCGATTTCCAGCGTCAGCTGGCGGTTGGATGCGAACGTGCTGGCCAGTGCCAGTGAAGATACCACCATCAAGTTGTGGGAAATGGGAAGTGGCAGCCTGGTCAAGAGCTGGGGAGCTCATGGTGGTGGCGTCGCCGCCGTCCAGTTCACCCGCGATGGCCGACTGTTTTCAACGGGCCGCGATTTGGTCTCCAAACTGTGGGATCAGAATGGAGCTCAGCAACGAGCCTTCCCGGCCTTGGCGGACCTGGGTTTGGAAGTCGCCTTCTCCTCCGAAGATGACCGAGCGTTTGCCGGTGACTGGAGCGGCACGATTCGGACTTGGAATGCCAAGGACGGAGCCGAACTGGCCCCGCTAAAAACGAACCCGCAGCCGCTCGTCGCCCGCATTGATTCGGCACTGAAAGATTTCCAGGCCCTGGAAGCCACCGCCAATCAGGGAACGGTCGCCGTGGCCAATCTGAAGCAGGCTCAGGCGGAACGTGAAGCCGCTGCCGTTGCCACCACAGCCGCGACGACCGCTGCCCAAGCCGCGGCCGCAGCTGCCGTTGCCGAAAAAGCCGCAGCGGACTTAGTCTTGCCGCAAAAGGTCGCCGTCGTGGCGGCCGGTGAGATTATTTTCAACGCTGCCAAGCAAAAGGTGGACGTAGCGACTGCCGAGAAGGCCGCCGCCGACAAGGCCGTTGTGGACGCCGGAGCGGATGCCGCCAAGAAGACGGCCGCCGAACAGTTGGTCGCTGCCAAGACCGTGGAATTGCAGGCCGCCCAGGCAGGGCTCGTTCCCGCCACCGCCGTGCGTGACATCGTGGCGGCCGACAAGGCCGCGACCGAAAAATTGATCGCCGACCTGACCGTGAAGGTCAAAGCGACCGCCGATCAAGTCGTCGCGTTGAAGGCGGTCTCGGACAAAGCCGTCGAGGTCGCCAAGGTGACTCCCGAGTACAGCAAAATGCTGGCCGATGCCGAAGCGGTGGCCGCAGCCGCCGCCGCCAAGGTGACTCCGGCCAAACAGCTGGTCGACACCCTGAATTCGGAAAAGGGACGCGTGTTGGCCTCAACCGGCACGTCAGCGGCACCTGTTGGCCAATAAGCCAGAGGGGCTATTAAGCGCTGAGTGAGAATCGCAAAACCCAGGACACGCTAACATGACGTGCCCTGGGTTTTTGCATTTGTAGATGGGATAGGCATAATACCCTGACGCAGAAATGGAACACTCAATTGCGACGCGAGCGGGGAACTCGAGGATGGAATCACATTTCTTTCGAGATGCCAGTGGTCGCCTGACACACGACAGAGGGGATATTGATTCTCTGGCCTACCCTGATGTTTGCAGAAGGATTGTGAATCACTTCCGGTTAAAGCAATCTTCCGAATTGGTTGTCGGCTTGGACGGAATGTATTGGAACTTTACAGATGACCAAGTGACGATTGAACTCGCTTGGGATAACTGGACGTGCTTCATGATCACTGCGATGCAGCCAGATGCCGAACCTCTCGTCCACCAAGTTGCATCATTCTTGTCCGACGCACTTCCTCAAAGAATCTGATTGATAATGGGAATTTGAGCGTTCATCATCTGTTGGCATTTAGAATCCCAGGATCATCCCGCGCTTGTAGGCCGGAATCGTTCACCACTAATATTGTCGAGGAAGTTGACCTCGCGGACTTTAGCGGCTCGGCGGGCGACTTCGCGGGCTCATTCCATTGGTTTCATCCGGAGACTGTCATGTTTCGCCTCGCATTGCACTCAGTCAGTTATGCAGGGATTTGGGCGGGGCAGGCGCGGCTGTCGCTGTTTGAGTTTATCGACAAGGCCGGGGAACTCGGTTTTGACGCCGTCATGTTGATGGCCAAGCGGCCCCATCTGTCAGTGTTGGACATCTCTCGCACGCAACAGGCCGAGATCAAGCAGCGACTGCAAGACCACGGACTGAAGGTTGCCTGCCTGGCCGGATACACCGACTTCACGCTGGGGGCCGAACGCCCCGATATCCCCACTCGGGAAATGCAGATTCTGTATGTGCGGGAACTCGCCCGGCTGGCGTCAGAATTGCATTGCCCGTTGATTCGGGTCTTCACCGGCTATTCGACATCGCTGGCCACGTACGATCAGCAATGGAACTGGTGCGTCGAAAGTCTACGAGATTGTGCCCGGCAAGCAGCCGATTTTGGTGTCACGATTGGCGTCCAGAATCACCACGACAACGCCGTGCACCACGAAGCCCTGCTCGACCTGATCCGGGAGATTGATCACCCGCAATGTCAGGTGATGTTTGACGCCTGGGCTCCCGCTTTACAGGGGCATGATCCGGTAGTCGGAGTCCGCGATCTGGCCCCGCATATCGTCCACACCACCGTGGCCGACTATGTGCGACGACCGCGATTTAAGTATCTGCCGCAACTCGTCAACTACGCCGCGGAACCCGATTCCATCCGTGCCGTGCCAATGGGGGAAGGCTTCATCGACTACGCCAGCTTCTTCAAGGCGCTCCGCGCAACGGGCTATCGGGGCTACGTGACCTACGAGATGTGTTCCATGCTGCGTGGCGGAGGCAGCATCGAAAATCTCGACCGCTGCGCCATTCAATTTCGCGAGTACATGCGCCGCCTGTCGCTGGACGACACGCCCCCTCTCGGCAGCCATTTCTAAAACGGCAACAGGGTGATGGGGTGTGAAACCGATTCGCGGCTGCGCTGAAGAGAATCGGTAATGACGAATGTCGAAATCCGAATGACGAATGGGGCAATCGCTCATCGTAAACGGCAACAGGCGAGCCGGGCGGCGTAAGCCCCCAGATTCGGTTGTGATACTGCTCCCGAGGGTCAATTCTTCTTGATGCGATCCCTTGCCAGCATGACACTGCGTCTCGTATCCTCAGGAAACCAATCAACACACCCTGATGTATCATCAACGCACTCGAGGCCCCCATGACGCAGCTCCGCGGATTGCACACGGTTCCAGCTTGGCAACGAGGCCTCGTGGTCGCCTGTTTCTGGGGAATATTGGCGACGACTTCGGGTGTGTTGCGAGCGGCTGATGAATTGGATGTTCTGCCCGCCGCGGCTGATAATCCGCCCGCCGGCCGCCTGTACCAATGGATGCAGGGACAAGCGGGTGTTCTCTTCAACCAACGGCGACAAGCGGTCGCCGCATTGAAGACGCCCGAAGATGTCAAACAACGACAAGTGAAGTTGCGTGAGCAGTTCCTCGAGGCACTCGGCGGCTTCCCGGAACGCACGCCGTTAAACCCACAGGTCACCGGTAAGATCGAGCGGCCGGACTATCGCATCGAAAAGATCGTTTATGAAAGCCGACCTCAGCACTATGTCACCGCATGCTTGTACTTGCCGACGGGCCCTGGCCCCTTTCCCGGGGTGATCGTCCCCTGTGGCCACAGTGCCAACGGCAAAGCGGCCGAGGCCTATCAGCGCGTCTGCCTCTTGCTGGCCAAGAATGGCGTGGCCGTGCTGTGTTACGATCCCATTGGACAGGGCGAGCGGATCCAACTGCTCAATGACCAAGGGAAGCCGGCCATCCCGGGGAGTGTTTCCGAGCACACGATGATTGGTGTCGGGGCTCTGCTGGTGGGATCAAGCTGTGCGACGTATCGCATCTGGGACGGTATCCGTAGTCTCGATTATCTCGCCAGCCGGCCGGAGATCGATCCGCAGCGACTCGGTTGCACGGGAAACTCGGGCGGCGGCACGCTGACGGCTTACCTGATGGCCTTGGATGATCGCATCGTGGCGGCAGCTCCCTCGTGTTACATCACCACGCTGGAAAAACTATTCGCCACCATCGGCCCGCAAGATGCCGAGCAAAACATTCCCGGCCAAGTTGCCTTGGGTTTCGAACATGCCGACTACCTCACGATGAGAGCCCCCAAGCCGACGTTGATTTGCGTCGGCACCAAAGATTTCTTTAATATCGATGGCGCCTGGACCACCTTCCGCGAAGCCAAAATGATCTACGGCATTCTGGGGCATGGCGAACGAGTCGACCTGTTTGAATTCAATGACGTCCACGGTTTTTCGTTGCCGCGGCGGCAGGCGGCCATGCGGTGGATGCGGCGGTGGCTGTTGAAGCAGGACGATGCTCCCGTCGAAACAGATTTCCCCATTCATACCGATCAAGAACTGCAATGCACGCGGACGGGACAAGTCTTGCAGGACTACCCCGGAGTCTCGGCGTTTGATCTCACCCGCGTGCGGGCGGAAGAGCTCGATCAGCAACGCGCCGCACATCCGCTGGCCGGTGCCGAACTCCGGGCGGCCGTCAGTCAACTGATTCATTTGCCGGAGAACATCACGCCAGCCACGCCAGCCGATCAGGGAACGATCAAACGTGAAGGCTATGTGATCCACAAGGAGATCTTTGAGACCGAAGCAGGCATTCAACTTCCCGCGTTGCGTTTTGTCTCGGACAAGCCCCAACCTGAAACCCTCATTCTGTACCTGCATTCCCAGGGAAAACAGGCCGCAGCCGGGGCCGACGGTGAGTTAACCCAGTTGGTGAAGTCAGGACGAACGGTTCTCGCAGTCGACTTACGTGGCATCGGCGAGCTGTCTCCCGGAACGGCCAAGGGCTGGGGAGCCGCCTTCGGTCCCGACGTTCGAGAAGCCTTTCTGGGGATGCACATCAACCGCCCGTTGCTGGGGCAGCGGGTCTATGATTTGTTATCGCTGGTGAAGTCGCAGACCCGGGATGGCCAGCCGCAAGCGATTGAAATCATCGCCACGGGAACACTGGGACCGGTCGCGCAACACGCCGCCATTTTTGACGCGTCAATCAAATCCGTGACGCTACGCGACAGTCTGGTCTCCTGGAGCTCCGTCGCCAAAACGGCTCTCAGCCACCACCAACTGGGAAGCGTGGTGCCGGGTGTCTTGAAGATCTATGACCTGCCAGATCTGAAACCGTTAAGCACTACCCCGTAGCCGTACGCCGGCAAGGAAATGATTGGGTAGCCCAGATTCTCGAATCTGGGTGAGCGGAGCGAACAAGAGGTT
>JAZKFE010000501.1:0-5286 GCA_040386595.1 Planctomycetota bacterium
GCTTTTTTCATGCACCTGCAATCCGTTAGGGTCAGCAAATTTCAAAATTGGCCAGAGACCAACCTGTGAGGTCGAGCGGGCGACTGGCCAATTTTGAAATTTGCACCCGACCCCAGATGCACACGGCCTGACCTACGTCTCCTGTTTCTCGACATGCCTGTGGTGCCGAGGATGGAGTTGAATCGTTATCGGAGAAGATCACCGATGCTGAGACTGAGGCCACGCGCCAATTCGAAGGGGCAGCGATACCCTCGTGATTGGGCTGCCAGCAATACCAGGCTCGCTGCGGCACGGGAATCACTTCCGGCATTGTGGTGTTGTAAGTCGATGCCGAGGCTTTCAGCGAGGAAGTTCAGTTTATGACTACGAAAATCGGGCCAAGCTCGTTTTGCTACTTGCAAACTGCACAGGAATTTGGCGGGTGGCGTGTCAATTGATGCTGCTTGAAGAGAACCTCGCAACACGCTCATGTCAAACGCGGCGTTGTGGGCGATGAGCAGTTTGTCCTTGAGAAGGGGGCTAATCGACGGCCACAAGTCCGCAAACGTGGGGGCACGAACCACGTCAGTGGCACAAATTCCATGGATTTGTGTTTGAATCTGTCAAACCTCAATTCGAGCGGCCGAATGAGATAATGAACGGTCTTTTCGAACAAACCATTGGTGACTGTCGTCAATCCAATCGAACACGCACTGGCACGTTGTTCATTCGCGGTTTCGAAGTCGATGGCGACAAAATTCATGCGTCGGAATCCAATTCCTGTCGTGTTGACAAGTCCTGCGGTGTGATCTCTCCTCAAATCTGAATCGTCTGGATCTTGCCCACGTTTACGGAAGCGGTCAAGAGTGTGACGTGAAGGCTGAAGATCATAGATGTCAGATCATGGTCCAGGGGCGGAAGTTTGCCTTTCTGGATTCGGCTGATTACACTGCCTGCTTCGGCTCCTCGACGGCAGAGTTTGCCTGAACAAACTTCGAAGTTTGTGGGCTTGGTCGAGGGGCAGAATTGCAATTCGGCGAGACCTCTTGCCGCATTTTTCGCATGCTTTCCCAGTGCCACAGTCCGTCAGGTCGGTTCGCCTGCCTGAGATCGGGTTGCCCGGCACCGCAGATTCCTGTTCAGAACGCAACATTTCACACTCGACACCTTTGGAGCGACTCATGAGCGAACAAGCCTGGAAATTGGCGACCCTGTGCCTGCATGGTGGACAAGTTCCCGACCCCACGACGAATTCACGGGCCCTGCCCCTCTATCAGACCACGTCGTATGTCTTCAATGACAGCGATCATGCGGCGCGTCTGTTCGGACTCCAGGAGTTCGGCAACATTTACACCCGCTTGATGAACCCCACGACCGATGTCCTCGAAAAACGCCTGGCGTTGCTCGAAGGGGGCTCGGGAGCGCTGGCGACGTCATCAGGCCAAGCGGCGGAATCGTTGGCCGTGATGAATCTGTGCCATGCTGGCGAGAACATCGTCGCTTCGACGAGTCTCTATGGCGGCACGTACAATCTGTTCCACTACACGCTGCCGAAGTTCGGCATTCAGGTGAAGTTTGTTGATCAAAGCGATCCGGAGAACTTCCGCAAAGCGATCGACAAGAACACCAAAGCGTTCTTCATGGAGACGATCGGCAACCCGCGTTTAGATGTGCCCGATTTCGATGCCATCACCAAGATCGCTCATGAGAATGGCCTGCCGGTCATCGTCGACAACACACTGGCTTCTCCCGCCTTGTGCCGACCGTTCGAGCACGGTGCCGACATCGTCATTCACTCGTGCACGAAGTTCATTGGCGGTCACGGGACCAGCATCGGCGGTATCGTCGTTGAGAAGGGTGATTTCCCCTGGGATAACGGCAAGTTCCCGTCACTCACTGAACCCGATCCCAGCTACCACGGCCTGAAGTTCTTCGAGACGTTCGGCGGCATGAAGATCGCCTACATCTTGAAGGCCCGCGTGGAATTGTTGCGTGACCTTGGTCCCGCGATGAGCCCCTTCAATGCCTGGATGTTCCTGCAAGGTCTGGAAACGTTGCACTTGCGGATGCGAGCTCACTGCGAGAACACGCTGGCCGTGGCGCAGTTCCTGCAATCGCACCCGAAGGTCAGCTGGGTGAACTACCCGGGCCTGGAAAATCATGCCTCACACGCCTTGGCCAAGAAGTATCTGCCCAAGGGAGCTGGAGCCATCATGGGCTTTGGCGTGAAGGGCGCGACCGACAAGCAACAGAGCGATAATGGTCGTAAGGTCATTGATAGCGTTAAGCTGTTCTCGCACCTGGCGAACGTCGGCGACAGCAAGTCGTTGATCATTCACCCGTCGACGACGACTCACCAGCAGTTGACGATCGAAGAGCAGAAGGCTTCGGGCGTGACTCCGGATTACATTCGGTTGTCGATTGGAACCGAAGATTCGGCCGATATCATTGCCGACCTGAAGCAGGCATTGGACCAGATCTAATTTGAGATCGTCATGCAAAAATTTGCGGCCCCCGAGACTCAACCAGGTTGAGACTCGGGGGCCGTTTCTATAGTCGTTGTTCGCTCCGCGAACTGAACGTCTTCGTATTTGTTGTATTTGCGGGGCTGGAGGTGGTTGAGGCTTTGGTGCTTGATCCGGGCGGCTACTGCGAGCGCGTTGTGTTCGCGGAGCGAACAACGACTATGACGACTTTGTCGTCTTAATTCAGGCTGAAGGGGGGCGGGAATTCGCGGGTGGATTCGACTTGTTGAGTCGCTTGGTTGGCTAGCGATTTCTCAATCAGTTGCAGCAAGAGACGGCTGCGGCGGTCGACGTTGAATTCGGAGAGCAACCGCTGGGCGTCGCTGGGATCGAGCGATAACGCGTAGGCGAAGACGTCGCACAGAATGCCCAGTGGGATCTCGGATTCGAAGACTTGATGCAGCTCGTTCTCGACGTCCAGCTTGGGGAACAGCTTGCGGAAATTCTTGATGAGTTCCGCTCGCCGTTGGTCCTCTTGCGAGATGTTGCTGATTGGTTCTTCCGCGAGTAATTCCACGGAGGCCTGCCGATAGGGCAGATCCAGCGGCAGTTCCTCGATGATGCTGGCGCGTGACAAGCCTTGGACAATCAGGTTGTAACGTCCATCTTCTAACTCGACGTGATGGGCGATGCGGCCGATGCAGATCACCGGGTGGATGTCGGGTGAATCCGACTCGGTGAGCTCCCAGCCGTCCCGGATTTGTGCCAGAGCGATTAAGCCGTCCCCTTCGAGGGCGTCGCGGGTCATGGCGATGTAACGTGGCTCAAAAATGTGCAACGGCAGCAGGACGTGCGGGAAGAGAACGGCATTCGGCAGGGGAAACAGGCGTACTTCACCTGAGAAATCGTCTCCCAATCCCTGCGAGAATTCAAACGGCGAGTCCATGTCTGCGTCAATTTCGTTCGGTAGCGTTGAAGGCGGCATCCCTCGCGACACCTGCGGGGCTGCCGCTGGCGCGCGTGGGGAATCAGTATCGGCTTATTCGGCGTCGGCGGGGAGCGGAATTTTGGGGACCAGCTCGTCGCGCAACGCGAGGTCCGGGGTGTTGAACGGATCGACACAACTGAGGAGCTCGGCAAAGCATAGCTCGTGATCCGTCAGCAGTTGGTCGACGTTAATTCCCATGCATTCTGGGCGGTAGGCTTCCAGGTACTTGCGCGAGGTTTCGTAGAGTTTTCGCGCCCCGCCGAAGTTTTCGTTGCCAAAATGAAACAAGGAAATCGAGAGCTGAATCAACCCTTGGTAGAATTTTTTCTCGCCCCCCTGCGTATCGGCCCAGAGTTCTTCCAGGACATCGTGGCAGTCGAAGAATTCCTCTTCGTTAAACAGCCGCAGGCCTTGCAGGTAGAGCTCGGGGTACGGGGCACTCATGGACGATCCTGACGACGTAGGAAGATTCAGTTTTGACCGGGACTGGCGCCATTAAAGACCACGCGGGCCGGATTGTCGAGTAGAAACGCGGTCTTGGAGGCGGGCGACGGACGGTTTCCATCGCGCATACCAGATTTTTCAAGGAAGGATTTTAGGAGGGTTTCGCGCCAAGACACGAAGGCGCAAAGAGGAAAAATGTGTTGTTGGGTTGAGCTCTGGATTTTGCGCCTTGGCGCCTTGGCGTGAGATTTTCGGGAATTGCGAGACCATTCCCTGCAAAGCATCTGAAATGGGGATGACGACGGTATCGGCCGCCGCGAATGCATTTCTCATTGATACCAGGAACACACTCGCTGGCGATTTTCGGTTGGCCCCGGTTGGGGGTGGGGTGGTGTTAACGTTGTGGCAATTCACCCTGAGCGAATATCGACGCTCGCTGGTTTGCTCTATAATCGGCGCCATGCCCGATGTGCTTGGCGTTGTTGAAAAACGGGCACTCTGTCGCGTTCGAGTCTTGATAACTTCAGATTTGCAGCATGCATTACATCCCTCCTGCGATGACGACCGTGGTGGCTCCTGCCGAGGATGCCAAGCTGCCGACCGCGAACCCCGCGATCCCGCTGTACGTCCTCACGACGGTGGTGGGGTTGCTGCTGGGATGCGACACGTTACTGACGTGGATTGATGCTCCGGCCCTCAACGCTTACCGCACGGTGTTCGGCTTTCGCCTGGCGCTGTTGGCGGCAGTCATTGGCGGGGCTCGGTTGCTGTATCGGACGTTGGAAGGTTTGTTTGACGGGCGGATCGGCGCGGACTTGGCGCTGACGTCGGCTTGCCTGGCCGCCATTGTGTTGGGGGAACCGTCCGTCGCCGCCTTGGTGGTGTTTATTGCGCTGTGCGGTGAGAGTCTGGAAGGCTACATCGGCAGCCGGGCGACTCATGCCATTAGCCGCTTGTTTGCCTTGCGTCCGACCACGGCACATGTGCTGCGAGATGGCCGCGAGCTGGATTTGCCACTGGAACAAGTCGTCGTCGGTGATGTTCTGGTTATTCGGCCTGGAGAGCGGATTCCCTGCGATGGCTCGGTGGTGACGGGGCAATCGGCGGTCGACCAAAGTGCTTTGACTGGTGAGAGTTTGCCGGTTGATAAGCGGACGGGAGATACCGTTTATGCGAGCACTCTGAATCAATTTGGTGCGTTGACGATTGCGGTGGAAAAGGTCGGGCGGGAAACGACTTTCGGCCAGATTGTCGAGATGGTGGTGGCGGCCACCAATCGTAAGACCGACCTGGAACGAACGGCGGATCGGCTGGCGCGGTACTTCTTGCCGGCGGTCCTGCTGGTGGCGGTGATCACGCTGGTGGGATGGCGGTTCAGTGCGGGCAACTGGCGTGCGGGTTGGATGCCAG
>JAZKFE010000501.1:5296-8692 GCA_040386595.1 Planctomycetota bacterium
ACTGAGCGCGGCGCGAGTCAGAGTGCCGCCGATGCTGATCCTGGCGACTCCCAGTGCCGTGCTGGCGGCGTTGGCCTGGCTGGCCCGAAGCGGTGTCGTGATTAAGGGCTCGGCGGCGCTGGAGCGGCTGGCGCTGGTCGACACGATTGTGTTTGATAAAACCGGGACGCTGACGACGGGGCAACCGGCGATTGGCGACGTGTTTTGTTTTGGATTAATTACAGCCGATGACGTCCTGCGGATTGCGGCTGCGGCCGAACGTTACAGCGAACACGTGCTGGGCCGATTGGTCGTCGAGGAAGCCGGTCGCCGCGGGTTGGATGTTCCCGTGCCCAAGGATTTCACCGCTCATCCCGGAGCTGGAATTACTGCCTGGGTTTCAAAATCTGCCTTGCAAGGCAACGACCGCCAGCACCACTTGCTGTTGCGCGGTGGCCCGGAAGATCTGTGCCAGATTCGCGTGGGGAATGTGCGGTTTTTCGACTCACAGGGATTGAATGTCGCCGAGCATCTGCAGGGCTGGCTGGCCTCGCTGGACGAGACCGGGCAAACCCCCATTCTGGTGGCCGTGCAGGATACGGTGATCGGTTTGATTGGGGCTCGAGATACCGTCCGCGCGGATGCTCGTGATGTCCTGAAAACCTTACGCAGTGAAGGCCGGTTGACGTTTGCCTTGCTGACTGGCGACCGGATGGCACCCGCACGGCAGATCGTGGGTTCTGTCGGTGCGTTTGAAACGGTGGCGGCGGAGTTGCTCCCGGCAGATAAAGCTCGCTGGATTGAAACCCAGCAGCAGGCGGGGCGCAAGGTGCTGATGGTGGGAGATGGCATCAACGACGCCCCGGCTCTGGCGACCGCCGACGTGGGAATTGCCTTGGGCGGAGTGGGAAGCCAGATTGCGTCGGAAGCGGGCGACATCATCCTGATGGGGTCGCCGCTAGCTCCGTTGCCCGGCCTGTTGCGGCTGTCGCGCGAACTGGTCCGAGTGATTCGACAGAGCATCTACTGGTTCGCATTTGGACTCAATGGAATCGGCGTGTTGCTGTGTGCGACAGGCTGGCTGAATCCTGTTGGGGCCGCCTTGTTTCATGAGGTGGCGTCACTGGCCGTGATGCTGAACGCGCTGCGTTTATTGTGGTTCGAACGTTGGGAGACCAGCGGCGTCGGACGCTTGGCGACTGGCTGTAGTCGTTGTGTTGAGCTGACCATAGATGCGTTGTCTCCGTCGCGTGCGGCGCAGGCGTTGGTGCGCTATTGGTCGCTGGTCGTGCGATTAAGTTTTGCCGCGGTGGCAGCGGTCTGGTTGCTATCGAACCTGGTCCTGATCCGCGCCGACGAGGAAGCTCTGGTGACGCGGTTTGGAAAGCATCAGACCGTATTGGCACCGGGACTCTATTGGCGCTGGCCGCTGCCCTTTGAGCGTGTCCATCGCGAAGCGGTCGATCGCCTACGGACCATTCAACTGGGCTTCCGGGCGACTGGCGTGACCGAGTCTCGAGCGGACGAATTTCTGGGCCCGATCGAGTGGCAGGCCGAACATACCGACGGAAACTATCAGCCCATCTCCGGAGAAGCTGACATGCTTTCCGGCGAGGAAATCCCCGTCGAACTGACCGCCGAAGTGCTGTATCAAATTCGAGATTTCCCGCAGTTTGTGTATGGTGCGGCGAATGTCGAACAGGTGTTGCGTGGCCTGGCCGAAAAGTCCATTCGCCAGACCGTGGCCCGTTGGGCGATGGAAGATATTCTGACGGCGAAACGGGCTGAGTTGGCGAAAGAATCGTTGCGGCTCATTCAGGAAGGGGCTCGGTCTTACGAACTAGGTGTGGAGGTTGTCGGCGTCAATTTGCTCGATGTTCATCCCCCCGTGGCCATCGTGCCGAACTATCGGGACGTCGCCAACGCGCTGGAAGAACGTGAGCAGTTGCTGAACGAAGCCCAAACGATGTATGTGCGCGAATTGTTTTCTGCCGTCGGTGAGACCGCGGTGAGACAATTGGAACACTCAGCGAATCGGCAACAGCCTGTCTTAAGAAAACTAGCCCCAGATCAAGTGCCGAATTGGAAGCTGGATGATGCCATCTGGGCGGCGTTAGTGGCCGGTCAGCCGGGGCAGCCCGCGTTGGCGGGGCAAGCGGGCGCGTTGCTGCAGGCGGCTCGACAGTCCGAGACTGAGCAGAAGGAATCGGCCACGGGCGATGCAGCCCGGTTCGCGACCTTGCTGGTGCCGTATCAGGCTCAGCCGTGGTTGACGCGACTGCATCTGTATTGGACGGCGTTGGAAAAATCGCTGGCGAACGCCACACTGACGATCGTCGATCCCGAGGCCAAGGGGCGGCGGCAGTTGTTTTTGAATGACGCCTTGCCGGCCGATCCGATCCCCCCGCCGGTGATTGCGACTCCGCCTGTACAAGAGCCGGAGAACTGAGTTCCGCGACGGAATTTACGATTCACGTTGCGGGACGAGATGCGATAATCGCTCCAGAAAAAGTTGTCTGCATTGATCAAATTGACATTCGAGAACGTTAGCCGACTGAAGGAATTTCGAGATGCGCTTAGCGGGAAAAGTGGCGGTGGTGACGGGCGGAGCGGTCGGGATTGGTCAAGCCACCTGCGTGCGTCTGGCCGAAGAAGGTGCCGCAATTGTGGTGGCTGATGTCAACTCCACGGCAGGCGTCGAGACCGCGAACCAGATCGTCCAGGCGGGGGGCAAGGCCGTCTTCGTGCAGACCGATGTCGCACAAGAAGAGAGCATCCGGCAGATGGTGCAAGAGGCAGTGAAAGCCTTCGGCAAAATCGACATTCTGGTCAATAATGCCGCGATTTTCATTCTGCGAGGAATCGAAGCCACGGTGGAAGAGTGGCGGCAGATTCTGGACGTCAACGTCATCGGGGCCTCGCTGGTAGCCAAATATGTTGTCCCCGAAATGCGCAAAGCGGGGGGCGGCTCGATCGTCAATCTGGGCTCCATTTCCAGCTTCATTGCGCAACCGCAGTTGATGACGTATAACGCGACGAAGGCGGCTGTGGCCTCGATGACACGCTGCATGGCGCTCGATTTGGCTCCCGATAACATTCGCGTCAACGCCCTCTGCCCGGGCACCGTTTGGACGTCGATCGTGGAGCGACTGGCGAAAGAAAAGGGACTCGACCGCGCCGGGGCCGATAAAGATCCGGCTTGGGGCGGTGCTTCCATGTTGAAGCGAATCGCCGAGCCGCGCGAGATGGCCAACGTCATCCTCTTTTTGGCCTCGGACGAATCCTCGTACGTCACGGGGGCTCACTTCATGGCGGACGGCGGCTATACTGCCGTTTGATCGGCCGTGTTATCGATCTTTGGGAGAGGTTAGGAGCAGGAAAGGTTGATGTTGTGCGGGACACAGGCGAGCCGGGCGG
>JAZKFE010000501.1:8874-18438 GCA_040386595.1 Planctomycetota bacterium
ACGCCGCCGGGCTCGCCTAAATCATTCTTTACAGAATCAACTCTTCCGATCACAAGACTCACCTTTTACGGCCGGCCGGTTTTTTTAAAAAATTCATTTCGCTTACCGTTATCAACAAATAGTTCAATCCCATGCCCGCTAATCTGACTCCGCAGTATTCCAAGGCCGAAGAAGAGTATCGACGTGCCCAGTCGACTCAGGAACAATTCGCCTGTCTCGAAAAGATGCTGGTGCTGGTCCCCAAACATAAGGGGACTGAGAAAATCCAAGCCGATCTGAAGACCAAGCTGAAGGAGGCTCGGGAAGAGATCGCCGCGGAGAAGAAAGCTCCCAAGAAGGCCAAGAGCTATAAGTTCCCGCGCCAAGGTGCGGGACAGATCGTCGTCTTAGGCGGGCCGAATGCCGGCAAAAGTATGGTGCTGGCCGCGTTGACCAATGCGCAGCCTGAAGTGGCACCCTACCCCTTCACCACGCGGGAACCGTTCCCGGCAATGATGCCTTGGGAAGATACGACGGTGCAGTTGATCGACACGCCGCCGATCACCGACAGCCATTTCGAGACCTATCTGCCCAGCATTGTCCGCTCGACCGACGTCGTGGCGCTGTGCTTTGACGGCAGCTCGGACGATGCTCCTGAGCAGACCATCGAAGTTTGTTCGCAGATGAAGGCGCGGAAGACGTTGCTGGCGACCGAGACCGGATTTCTGGAAGATGATTTTTCCACGGTCCGAGTCAAAACCATTCTGGTTGTGACACGCGGGCACGATCCCGATTGCGCCGCACGGCTGGAATTCCTGCACGAAATGACGGCCGAGCGGTTTCATGAGGAAGTCGTCGATCTGGAGAACCCGGACGACGTGGCGCGGCTTCGCACCTGTCTTTACAACGCTCTCGATGTGATCCGGGTCTACACCAAAGCCCCCGGAAAACCCGCCGTCTATGCCAATCCCTACACCATTCCCAAGGGAGCGTTGGTGGAAGATCTGGCGGCCAAAGTGCATCAGGACCTGGCGGACAAATTGAAGTTCGCCAAGATCTGGGGCAGCACCTCATCAGACGGCCAGACGGTCGGCCGCGACTACGTGTTGAACGACCGAGACCTCGTCGAATTGCACGCGTGATTTCGGCGGCAGGGTGATGAGGATTTGATCTCGCGCAAAGGCGCGAAGGCGCAAAGAAGTTGGACGCGGAGTCGGTGCCAGATTGTTCGGTAGGCATTCTAGTGAATGCGGTTTTGACGAAACTGGTTCGTCAGAAAGATTGGGTAGCCCAGATTCTCGAATCTGGGTGAGCGAAGCGAACAAGAGGTTGTGGCTCATTCGATTCCCTATTGTCATTCTCTGAGTTAGATTCAGCAACAGGGAGTGTCCGTGGGCAAAGAACAACAGGGAGAAAACCAAGTCTCTGATTTCTCGCTGTCGTTTTTAAGTAAGTGCGGACTCTCTAAAACTACAACCTCTTGTTCGCTGGCGCTCACCCAGATTCGAGAATCTGGGCTACCCGTCGACTTCGTCGACTGGTGCCAGAGTGTTAAATTGGCGACGAATCTCCTTGCATATTTTTTCTTTGCGCCTTCGCGCCTTTGCGCGAGATCAAATCCTCAAACCCAATGCCCCCCGCTTACGGCGAGACTTTCGTCGCCAAGGGGACGTTCGCCTGCAAGGGTTTGCCGGTGTCGGTGGCCACGATTTGGAACACGACGTTGGGGATGTCCATGGCCGCGGTGACTGCGGGTGTGGTGACGGTCAGTTCAAAGGTTTCCTGATCGGCGGGCACTGTCACCGGCGGGACCGTGGAGCCTGCCGGAAGATTCAGAATTTGCACCGTGACGGCTCCTGTGAAGCCGGGCGTTCGCTTGATGGTGCCGGTGAATTTGGCCGCCACGTTGCCTTGCACCATGAGATTATTGGCTGCCAATTGGACCGTGACCGGGCTCTGCACGGGCAGGCGGAACGGTGCGGAATAAACCGTCGCGACGGCGTTTTGCGAGAACGCATGCTCGACCAGTTCGGCCTTGATCACGAAGTCGATGTTAGGCTCGGCGACATCGGTGGGGACGGTGATTCGCAGGCCGCCCTGCGGATCATCGGCTTCGACCACTTGATTGATTCCGCCATCAACTCGCGGCAGCAGATTAGCATAGCCGAGTTTATCGGCGGGGCGGGCGGCTTCCGTCGTCAGCAATGTGAGACGGGCGATTCGTGTCCGAGGTTGCGCGGCCTGCTTCAACTTGAGCGGTAAGGTGAAATCCACACCGCGGAAGATGGTTGCAGGTAGCGCCCCGAGTTCGATTGCCGTGCCGGCGGGAATCGTCAGGCCAGCTGCCAGCGTGGTGCGTTCGCTGGGAAGGAGATTGAGGCGCTGGTCGGAAGGGACCAGTGCCCAACGGCTGATCGGGGGATTGGCGTCTGTCGACTCCCCTACGATGTGCAATCCGGCAAACGCTCCGGCAGCGGTCACGGCACCTTGGTGAGTGAGCGTGATCCAGCCACTGTTAACGTTCGCAGGGATCTCTGCGGGTTGGATCGTGACCTGCGGATCACCCAGAACGCTGAGTTTGATCGGTCCACCATAGCCGACCCGATTGACGTCCAGCCGCAAGGCGACCGAACCATCCTGCGGCATTTGCACGCGATCGGCCGCGAGCGTGAGGTTGAAATCGACTTGTCCCGCAGGGGCGACTCGTAAGCGGTAGCGGAAATTCGCTCCACCTCGTGCACGGAGATCGCGGATGGCGACTTGAATTTGTTGCTGATCGGCCGGGACGGTGTATTCGACCGAAGCTTCACGGGCTCCGGGATTTTCCGCGGTGGCTAGCACAGTCCCTTCGGGGTGTTTTAAGATTTGCAATTGTGGGTCCAGCGACGAATTGACCGTGATTCCGGACACCGACACTTGAAGTTTTTGGCCCGGCGTGACCTGCAATAGAACGACGTCACGCTCGCGGGGTTGAGACAGAATTCCCGTAAAGCCCACAGGCAGCAGCGGTGGTGCGGCGAACTTGGCTTCGATCGTTTGCAGCTGTCCTGCGGCCGGGGGCGTTTCGATGAACTCGGGCCCTGAGCCAACGAAAATTTTGGGAGCAGGAGCGGCAATGCCCAGCGCGGCTGGCAAGAGCCAATGTCGGGCGGCGGTTCCCGGTTGATCGCGCAAGTTGATGGGGAGCTTTGTTGCCGGATCTGTTCCCGTCCCGGATAGGGCCAACTGGGCTTCGGTGCCGGCTGTGATTCCTCCCAAGGCAATGTCAGCGAGCTTCAAATCGCCGATTTTCAAACGAAACGGATTCGCTCCGGGGGCCGCATAACCCAAGTCGTGCAGCTCGACATAGTACAGACCGTCGCTGGGGATGGTGACCTCGGCGCGGGCATCGCCAGAGAATTCCACGTGGCCCCATTCGATCTTCAATGGTGTGCCGCGGGCTGACTTGATTTCAATCACTGGAATCATTGTGGCCCCCAGACGACGTGACTCGACATCGGCCACGACATGTTGCCCGGTCTGACCCTGAAAATAGGCTCGAAGCTGTTGGGCTCCGGACAGGACTCCAGAAACGGCCACCGGTAAGGTCAGCGGTTTTTCGGGAGAGCTGGAATTGACGGCCACTTCCGGGAGCCCATCAATGGCGACGGGCAACGCGTTGCTCACGCCGCCGGGGGTTTGGACCCGGAGCGGATAATGGCCGACATGGGTCTCGGCAGGTAACGTGATTTGGACTTCAATCTGATTCGCGTTGGAGTTCGGTCCCAAGGTCAATTTGCTACCCGGAATCGGTAGAGAAATTCCCAGAGCCGGCTGCAGATTGGTGCCCGTAATGATCAGCGTGCTGTCGGTCCCAATTTGCAGACCCTGCGTCGAAATCGCTGCAATTGTAGGGGCGGCAGCTTGCACCGGCAGCGTCTCGGCAATGACCTCGGTGGAGGCGTTCTTACCAGCCGTTTCGATGACCAGCTTGGTGACTTCGTCTGCGGTTAACGCTTGCGGGAAGATCGAGAATTCATCGAACAGACCCGTGGCGAATTCGATCGTCGGTGTGCTGGCACCGATCAGGAAGGGGACATCGTTCAGCAAGGCGGGCAAGTTGACGTTCAACAGCCACGCGTCTTTGTCCACGATTTGCGTTCCCGCCACCGGCCGGGGAGTTTGCTGGATGCCTCCGACAAACATCCGGACGCGCACGTCGTCTTGGTCCTGGTCGGCATCGTCACCGGGCGCGTCGCCAATTTCATAGGTGACCGTCACGAAGTTGGGGCGTCGAAATCCGAGCACCTCTTTGGTACTGAAATGAGCGATCTTATAGCCGCTGCCGTCATTCAAATAGACTTGCAACAGGTCGGTCTTACCGGAGAAGTTGATGCCATAGTTGGAGTGCCCGGCCCCTTCTCCTCGTTTGGCAAACAGACTTTGATAGGCACCGTCTTCCGGTGAGCCCAGATGGAGATAGAAGAAGCTTAACGAGACCCCGGCGTTGCGATCGACGTCGGCCCCGTCGGCGACTTGCAAGTACTGCTTGAGCGAGCCATTCAACAGCAGTGCGGACTTGCCCTTCTGTTGCGCGAACGGACTGGCAACGCGTGCCGCCCCGTTGATGAACTTGCCCACATCTTTGACGGTGCCCGCGGCGGCCGAATCGAGGGCGTCCCCCGAGAGTTCATCAAAGGAGAAGTGCACAACGGCTTTGGAGCGAATCGGACTCTCTTGAGCCGACAGGTTTTCTATCTGGCCCAGCAGGCCAGCCAGGAATCCGATCACGAGACACAAACTTCGCCCACGCAATGCTTCACCGATCATGCCCAGACCTCGCAGATTTGATAGACACTGGCAGAGAAACTCCACCAGCCGAGCGATTCATCAAAACCGCAGTATACGTTGTCTGGGGGGAAAATTTAAATGAGGAGGGCGATTGTCGGCGTGGGGCGTTGGTTTTGAGGATTTGATCTCACGCAAAGGCGCGAAGACGCAAAAGAAGAAATACGCCAGGAGATTGAGCATCTACCGGAGGATGAGGTCAGGCGTGGAAATGTTGATGATATTGTTCAGCAACACCTCATCGTGAACGGCACAGGCGAGCCTGGCGGCGTAAGCCCCGGGATTCTGCGTGGTGTAGCCTGACTCTCCGAGTCGGGTTCTTTTTTAATGCGACGAAGAACCCGACTCAGAGAGTCAGGCTACGGGAAATCCACGACGTTTCCCTCGACCTTGGGCGCGTCTTACTTGGCCGCCAGGGCTTGGCGGATTCCCTCGTCGAGGCTGATTGAGGAGGCTTGGTTCCACACAATTTGATTGTGGCGATCGACGACCCAGACCATGGGAATGTACTCGGCACCTAAGTCGCGCAGGGTTTCTTCCGCACCGTAGGCGTTCTTCCATTTGATCCCCGTCTGTTGCAAGAAACCTTGCATGTCATCCAATTCGTCCGCTGTCTGCGACGACAGGCCGATGAATTCGACGCCTTGCGGCTGATACTTGTCGTGCAGCTCAATCATTTCCGGAGCCTTCCGCCGGCACGGACCGCACCAGCTGGCCCAGGCGTCGATGACCAGGACTTTGTTGGAAAGCTCGTCCGTGGTCGGGGCCTCGCCGTTCAACCAGCCCGCGGCTTTGATCGGCGGCATCGGGGTTCCGGTGGCGCGTCCAGCCGGCATCGGTTGGTGTGACCGCATGAGCAGTAATAAGATTGCCAAGCCGCCAATGGCGATCAGCAATCCTTTAAAGAATGCCGATTGGGGAGAGGCTGGTTTTATATTGGGCATGGGAGTTCTTCTGAGATGAAGTCCGTGGGGCCGTCAAATTCTTCGCACTGTGCTGTCGGAAGACATTCTATTATAGCCGGAGACGATGATCAGGGTACCACTTGGGTTCGGCTATCGCGGCGTCACTTACATGTTTACGTCATAATCGACGCAGTCGATGGGTAGCCCAGATTCTCGAATCTGGGTGAGCGCCAACGAACAAGAGGTTGGCGTTTTTGGAAGTCACCGCTTTCCTTTAAACTCTGGGAAGCAACCAACGATTGGATTCGCTCCCTGTTATTTTTCATTCGCAGACAGTGTCCGGTCGAAAAATCTGGCGGACCAAATCACATTTCGGAAATCGAGTAAGCCGCAACCTCTTGTTCGCTCCGCTCACCCAGATTCAAGAATCTGGGCTACCCAAATATTTCATGCCAATACGTTTGGTTAAACCACTTTACTTCTGTGTCACAGCTTAGATTTGGGATCCACTCCCCAAGGTCTTGTCGTGCCACTGCTTTGCAACTGTACTCAGTTGTTAAGCAGTGCATTCAAGCCGTCCGGGCACTGCTTAACGACCGAGTACGGTCGCAAAGCAGTGGCACACAATCCGAATTCTTAGCTGTGACACAGCACTACTTCGGCGCCGCCGGCATCTGATTGACGGCCCAGCTGGGTTGAATCTGGATGGAAATCTTCATCACGGGCACCATCCACAATAATGTCGTGGCACTCACCAGCACGATTCCGACGATATTCAAGATGAACCCATATTTGATCATCTGGTCGAAGCGAACTCGTCCGGTGCCGAAAGCAATTGCGTTGGGGGGCGTGCCGACCGGCATCATGAACCCGACGCTGGTCGAAATGGTGGCCGGAATCATCAGCAGACGTGGGTCATAACCCAGGCTGACCGAGATACTGGCCACGATAGGCAGGAACATATTGGCCGTGGCGACGTTGGATGTGAATTCTGTAAGGAACGTCAGGCTGGCTGTGATGATCAGCATCCACAGGACGATCGACCGGATTGTCACGGCGGCGGTCAGCTGATCGCCAATCCAATGTGCCAGGCCGGTTGATTCAAACGCACCCGCCATGGCAAATCCGCCACCGAACAGCAGCACGACATCCCACGGCAGGCGCTGGGCCGTCTCCCAATCCATCAGGAAAGAGGTCCGGCCTTGGGCGTCTTTTTCCACCGGGACGCAGAACATCAACAGGCACATGCCGATGGAAACCGTCGCGTCATGCAGATAGGAGGCTTTAAAGTCGCCAGCCCATCGCAGACTTTTCAAAGTCATTTCCAGCCAGTAGCCCCAGCCGAGCACCAGTGGTTCATCGCCAATCTGGAATTTGGCTCGAAACACCCACAGCAGCGCGGTCGACACGAACACAAACAACATCCAACGTTCCCCTCGCGTGGCGGGGCCCAGTTGTTTTAAACGGGTGCGAAAGAAGTCGGGGCGCAACCAATTCTGGTGTGAATTGCGTGGCAGATACCACGTCAGCACGATCCACGACACGAGGATCATCACGATGCCGAACGGCAGGAACGACAGAATCCATTGTCCGGAGGGGATCTCGGGGGCACCGGGGAATTGCCGTCGCCACATCCCTAAAAAGACGACGTTGGTGGGGGTGCCGACGGGCGTCAGCGTGCCGCCAATACTGGCGGCGTAGGCGATCCCCAGGACCAGTGCCGTCCCTAGGATCGGCAGCCAGGGCATCGGCGTGCCGTTGGTGTTTGGAGAGGCTGTGTTCTCGCCGGATGCGATTTCTTCGAGAGTCCGCAGCAGGGCCAGGCCGATCGGTAGCATCATCAACGTGGCGGCGGTGTTGCTGATCCACATGGACAGAAACGCGGTGGCAATCATGAATCCCAGAACGATTCGCCTGGGACTGGTTCCCAGGCTGCACAGCACGTGCAGCGCCATGCGACGGTGCAATCCCCAGCGTTCGATTCCCAACGCAATAATGAAGCCCCCCAGCGCCAGCCAGACGTTGCTGTCGATGTAGGACTTGGCGACATCATCCGCCTTTTGAATCCCTAGAACGGGATAGGCCAGCAGGGGGATCAAGCTGGTCGCGGCCACCGGGATTCCCTGAGTAAACCATAAGACGGCCATTCCCAGCGTGACGGCCACCAGCCGCCAGGCCGAGATCGGCAGTCCCGCCGGGGCCGGACAGGCCAGCATCGCGACCACGACCACCGGTGCCAGCCAGCGTCCCGCCCGACACAGTCCTTCGGGCAACGATTCTTCCAGGGAGTTCGTCATAAATCTTCCATCGCAATTTTTAAGAGAGAAGCCCGCATCATAACGCGATCAGGGGATTCCGCTCTACGTCGTCTGGGGAAGTCCGAGGACCGAGAGTTGGGAGGGTGAGGCTCCCGCCGAACCGCTTAGTCTACTGAGGCTCGCAAGACCAAGCGGTTCGGCAGGAGCCTCACCCTCCCAGTATCCTTCAGGACATCGTGGGACGTAGAGATCGTGCGATGGACGGCAGCTTACGGGGTCGCTACTGGTTTTCGCGACGAGCCGCTATCATCGGAGACTGTTGATTTGAGAGTCTTGTGAGGCTACATCAGGAGTGCTTGGATGAAACGATCTCTGCGGATTGTGACTCTGTGGGTTGTGGGTTGCTGCCTGGGATGGAATTCGCTCGCCGCGTCCGCCGCCGAGCCGTGGCTGGCGGGATTTGGCAAAGTGGTAATCACCCCCGACGAGCTGACTCCGTTGTCGGGTTATGGAGGCCGCACGGCACCCGCCAAGGGCAAGATTCACGATTTGCATGCCCGAGCCGCCGCACTCCGCGATCCCTCCGGCAAGACGGTTGTCATGGTGTCGACCGACTTGATCGGTGTCCCCGCGACGATGGCTCATCTGGTCTGCACCGAGATTGAAAAACGTCACGGCATCGCTCGGGCCGACATCATGCTGACGTGTTCGCACACGCACTGCGGGCCGGCGTTGGATGACGAACTGACCTGGATGCTGTTCTTGCCCGAAGTCGAAATGGCCAAGATCAAGCGGTACCAGCCGGTCTTGAATGCCAAACTGATTGATGTCGTGGGCCAGGCAATCGCCGATTTGAAGCCAGCGCAACTGGCGACCGGCATCGGTAAGGCCGAATTTGCCTCGCACCGCCGTCCCCCCATTGGTACCGGCCCGATTGATCACGAGGTCCCGGTATTGCGTGTGTTGGATCAGGACGGAAAAACATTGCGTGGCGTGCTGTTCGGTTATGCTTGCCACAATACTACTATGTCCTTCGAGATGTACTGCGGAGACTATGCGGGCTTCGCGCAGTTGTACCTGGAAGATCATCACCCGGGAGCGGTGGCCTTGTTTCACCTCGGTTGCGGTGGAGACCAGAATCCCCTGCCCCGTCGCAAGTTGGAAATTTGCGAGAAGTACGGCCGCATGCTGGGTGTCGCGGTGGAGAAAGTTATGGGGCAAGAGATGCCCGCCGTGACGGGTGGGTTGAAGACCGATCTGCAGCGGATCGACTTGCCCTTTGCCTCGGTCCCGACGGTGGCTGACCTGGAAGCGAAAAAAGCCAAAGGGGGCAAGCATGATCAAGCCCTCGCCGAAAAGCTGCTCGCCAAGTTGGCTGCAGGGGAAACGTTGCCGGCAAAATATCCCTACCCCATTCAAGTTTGGCAGCTCGGCACGGGCGTGACGTGGGTAGCGCTCGGCGGTGAGATTACCGTGGAGTATTCGCTGCGAATCAAAGAACGCCTGGGCCAGGGACGCACGTGGGTGACCGGCTATGCGAACGATGTCATGAGCTACATTCCCTCGGAGAAAATCCTGGCTGAAGGGGGTTATGA
>JAZKFE010000501.1:18448-32545 GCA_040386595.1 Planctomycetota bacterium
ACAGTTCGCAGGTTTACTATCAGAAGCCAACCAAGTGGGCCCCCGGAATTGAGAAGGCGATTGTGGATAAAGTGGTCGAGATGGCCACGAAAGTGCAATAAGTCTTCTACGATGGGCCGATCGAATCCTTGGGAGGGTGAGGCTCCTGCCGAACCGCTGAGGGGGCAGCCGTTGAATCGCGGTCCCAGAGGCGGTCTCAAGGAACAGTATCTCCCCTCTCCCCGGAAATACCGAGGCGAGGGGAGATAAATCCGCCGTTTTCAGCGTGGCCCACCCTTCAACGGCTGCGTCCACCGTTCAGTCTCCCCGGAGCCGAAAGACCAAGCGGTTCGGCAGGAGCCTCACCCTCCCGGGGCGTTCGAAGTCTGCCAGATTTTCTGAAAAATCGTGGCTTGCGGAGTGACATCCGATCATGCAAACTCTGCGGGAACGCACTTCCGTTTCCCGCAGGATTTTTGCCATGAACATTCGCCGTCGCTGGTGTGATCTGTCCGTCTGTGTCGGTGCTTTGTTTGTGGGGCTGCTGTGGGGTGGCAGTGTGCGTGCTGCCGATGCGGCGGCTCATGGTCCCGCGACGGTGGCGGAAGCGGCCAAGGTCATCGATTTGGCGAACCTGCCCCTGATTAAAGGGGCCGAGGAGGCCAAGCATCGCAGTCTGGCGAGCGTTTCTTACAACGCGGTGAACGTGTCGTCGAAGAGCGCGTTTGAGTTCTACCGCAAGCGTCTGACCGATATGAAATGGAAAGAGCTGCCCAATGGGTACAGCTCGGAACAAGGGGCGAGCGGCACGTTTGCTCGCGACGGGTACTCGCTGTCGTTGTCAGTTTTCCCCACGGGCAAGCCAGACTCGATCAGTGTGATGCTGAAGAATCATGGCAACGTGGATCTGGCGAAACTTCCGTTGCCCCCGGGAACAAAGCCCTTTTTCGGCGGCCCGACCAGCGCGGCATTCATCACCGAAAAGCCGGTAGAAGAAACCAGTCAGGCCGTCGAGAAGTTGCTGGCCGCCAAAGGCTGGCAGCGTTATGGCACCGCCGGGACGTCATTGTTCTTTAGGCAAAACGCCGTGCGTTTACTGGCGTCGATCGCGTCGGCTCCCGCTCAAGGTGGCAAGACGGTTCTCACCTACAGCAGCGAGTTGATGTCGGTGGAGTTGCCAGCTCCGGCCGACACGATTGGCTTGCAGTATTCGGACTCGGCCAAGCAGTTGTTTTTCGATTCCAAGCAACCGAAAGAGGAGATTTTTGACTTTTACCGCCAGGCACTGAAGAAGGCCGGCTGGCAAGTCACGACCGAAGCTCCGATTCAGCTCGACTTCAAGGAAGCGTTGATCTTCCGCAATGCTCCCAAGGCGATGCTCACACTAGCTCTGCACGAGTTGAGCGACGAAAAAGGAGTGAACCGCGTTCTACTACGCCATCAAACGGCCGCAGAATTGGCCGAGATTGAGCGGTTGATCAAGGAAGAAAAAGAGAAGCAAAAGCTGGAAGAAGAAAAGAGAAAATCTCAGTGAGTTTCCCCACTGAGATTTTCTGTGGTGGAGTCCGGTTGTGAGTTGGGATGCTTGAGAGGGTGAGGCTCCTGCCGAACCGCTCAGTCTACTGAGGTCGCCAGACCAAGCGGTTCGGCAGGAGCCTCACCCTCCCAAATTGCGCCCGACGCTCGCTTACGAAGACGATTTTACAGATCGTCATATTCACTGAGTGAAGGTACTCTAATTCGAGTTGGCGGCCCGCTTCGCTTTGCGTTGTTGGGCCTTCGCCCCGTTGCCGCCCCCCTGCCCTCCGTTGCCTCCAGCTTTGGCTTCCACACCGGGGGCGTTGATCTTGGGTAGAGCCGCGCTTAACTGCTTGATCCGTTCCGCCGATTCTGGCTTCTGAGCCAAATTCGTCCACTCGTAGGGATCTGCGGTTTCGTCGTACAGCTCTTCAGATCCGTCGGCATAACGAATGTACCGCCAGCCTTCGGAACGCACCGCATGGTTGTTTTCACCATGGGTCGTCAGGGCTGGCTGGTCCCATTGTGCTTGCGGATCCGCCAGTAGCGCACGGAGACTTTTGCCTTCCACATGGCTGGGAGTGGGAATGCTGGTCAGGTCGGTCAGGGTTGGGAAAATGGACATAAAGTCGACCGTCCGATTGCAGACTCCGCCGGGATGAGTGACCCCTGGAGCAACCCAGATGAAGGGAGCGCGAGTCGCTTCTTCCCACAACGCAAATTTGCGCCAGTGGGCCTTCTCACCCAGATGCCAGCCGTGGTCACCCCAGAAAACGATGACCGTGTTCTGGGCGTATTCCGATTTGTCGAAGGCGTCGAGCAACCGCCCCAGCATGGCGTCGGAATACGAAATTGCGGCCAGATATCCTTGGATCGCTTCTTTCCAACGGCCAGACTCCAAAATCTGAGCATGGTCGCCGTCGGGCTTGGCCACCTTCACTCCGGCGGCCGGGACATCCTTCAAATCATCGGCCTGATGCGGTGGCAATTCGATCTGATCGAGAGGATGGAGATCGTAGTACTTGCGCGGAACATTCCACGGCATGTGCGGCTTGTGGAGGCCGATCGTCAACAGAAATGGCTTCGAATGTTTCTGGCCGAGGAAGTCGATGCCATAGTCGACGATCTTAAAATCATTCAGGTCTTCGTCGTTGGCATCGACGGGAGCGAACTGAATTCCACCCACGCCGCGATTGCCGGTGGGGACGGGGTTCGATCCTTCGTTTTTGAGGTAGTCATCCCATTCTTCACGGCGCCGGAAGGCCTCGTGATAGATCTTGCCGGCTCCGGCAACTTCGTACCCGGATTTCTTGAAAGCCGTGGTCAGGCAGCGGTCTTCAGAAATCGTTGGACGCCAGTCTTGATTGTTGTGATAGACACCGGTGGTTGAAGGTCGCATGCCCGTCATGATGGCGGCGCGTGAGGGATTACAGGCGGGGGCGGCACAATAGGCTCGGGTGAACGTCACTCCGCGGGCTGCCAGGCGGTCGATGTTGGGTGTCTTGGTTTGTTTGTTGCGCCCCAGATGACCCACCCAATGGTTGAGATCATCCACCGCAATAAACAGCACGTTCGGCGGCCGTTTGTCCTCGGCGTGTAACGTCGTCGAGCAGACCAGTAAAATCAGGCAAGCATAGCGCAGCATGGGAGAGAAAGACTCCTGAGAAAGCACCGCGCGCCTCTGGGATTTCCAGTCAGCGACGCAACGTGGGATGAAGCCATGCTGTTGTGGTCAACTTGAGCGGCCGCAGTGTTGATTGAGATTCCAGTTATCTCTTTCGTACACAGTTCTTGTCAAGCATAGTCGTTGTTCGCTCCGCGAACATAACGCGCTCGCAGTAGGGAGGTGGAAATCGCATTGAAGTTCAATAACAGATTCCAGCCGGCTACTGCGAATACGTTCAGTTCGCGGAGCGAACAACGACTATGGTTCGCTCCGCTCACCTGGATTCTGTTATTGCGTTTCGGGTTCAACCTTAGGACTCTGGTTGCTATAAATGAGGGTGTCTCTGGAAAATATACTTGGGCACAGACTCCTGGCAGGGCATCACCATGGTCCGAATTTTCTCTCGCGGTCTGGTCATTGGGACGATGGTCTGCACGCTGACGATGAGCTCGCTGTGGTGTCGCCAGGCGACTGCTGAAGAGGTGGTGGTTCGGCCTCTCAGTGTGAAGCCGATTCCGCTTCGAGCCGGCTTCAAGATGACGCCGCAGATTTCAGGACGCGCAGCGGTAGTCACGGGACGGGAACGCTTGGGAATTACGTCGGGTACGGGGACGAGTCCGTTCTTAACTTCACCCATGCATTCGCGACCGGAGGGATTTGTCACGCAAACTCGCAAATTGGGGGATAACACGGTCTTGACCGGACGGAATCGAATTGGGGTGACTCGGGCTCATTCGACGGGGAATTTCGGTACGAGCTCCGCAACACGGGGGCCGGTGACGGTCGGCCGCAGCGGGTTGTCGACCGTGCGTCATATTGGCAAATCGAGATCGGGAATTACGCACGTCAAATAGTCGTTTGCCACCCGGCTGCTTCGGCTGCTACGTCTGTTCAGAGTCTGAGTTCCCCCTGCGTGGCGCGTGAATTTTGGGGCCGTTCCCGTTATGCTCTCGGCACGATGGAACAGCCACCAGTCATCTCCGTTTCTCAATTGTCCGACATCCTGCAGGGGGTGCTGGAATCCGCGTTTCCCTGTGTCTGGGTTTCGGGGGAAATTTCCAACTGCACCCGTGCCGCTTCAGGGCACTACTACCTGACGCTGAAGGACGAGACTGCTCAGATTCGGGCGGTGATTTGGCGCGGGACGGCGCAACGCTTGAAGTTTCAGGTTCAAGATGGGTTGCAGGTGATTGCCGTCGGGCCGATCGAGCTCTACGCGGCACGCGGTACCTATCAACTGACCATTGAGCAATTGATTCCGCAGGGGCTCGGGCCGTTGGAGCTGGCCTTTCGCCAATTGCATGACAAGCTGGAAGCCGAAGGCTTGTTTGATCCCGAGAGAAAACGCCCCCTGCCCCGTTTTCCACGGACCATTGCACTCGTAACCAGTCCGACCAGCGCTGCCGTGCGTGACATGTTGCAGGTCATCACGCGTCGCTGGCAGCAATCGAATATCGTGATTGTTCCCGTGCCCGTGCAAGGCGAAGGTGCGGCAGAACAGATTGCGGCGGCGTTAAGGACCGTGCATCTGATTCCGGAAGTCGACATCGTGATTACCGGTCGTGGCGGAGGCAGTCTTGAGGATCTCTGGGCCTTCAATGAAGAAGTGGTGGCCCGGGCGATTTTTGATTGTCGCATTCCCGTCATTAGCGCCGTGGGCCACGAAATTGACGTGAGTATTTCGGACTTGGTCGCCGATCGCCGGGCTCTCACTCCGAGTGAGGCCGCCGAACTAGTTGTGCCGCATCGTGATGAAGTGCGGGCAGAGCTCGACGGGTTGCGTGGTCGATTGACGCAGGCTTTGCAAGGCAAAGCATCGCGAGCTCGCTGGCAACTTGAAAGCTTGGCAAACCGCAGGGCGTTCACGCATCCGCGCGAGAGACTGCAAGACCAGACTCGGCGGTTGGATGATCTGGCCGAACGGGCCGTCCGGGCGTGGCGTCAACGTGTTGTTTCGGCTCGTCAGCAAGTTCAGGCGCTGGCCGGTCACATTGATGCATTGAGCCCGTTGCAGATCCTAGAACGCGGCTTCACGCTGACCTTTCGAGAGGGGCAACGCACGCCTCTCAAGCAGGCTGCCGAGTTGCAGGTCGGCGATCGAGTCGATACGTTCTTGCAGCAGGGACGGATCACCAGCGAAGTGCTCAGCATTCAGCCGGAACAGAGTCTCATTTCGCCAGTTGAACCCGAGGTTTCTGTCCCGTTTTAAGTTTCCTCAATCCACCCTTGAATCCTTCCGCGACCGAGAATTGCCAGCATGTCCACTTCGTCCGATCAAGTTCCGCCGCTCAGCTTTGAAGACTCTGTCCTGGCACTGCAGAAGATCGTGTCGGATCTCGAAGGAGGGACGATCACGCTCGATGAATCGCTGCATCGATTTGAAGAAGGCATCGGCTTGTTGCGGCAGTGCTACCAGTTCCTCGAACGGGCCGAACAACGCATTGAACAGTTGGTGACGCTGGATCCTCAAGGGAATATCACGCTGGTTCCCTTTGATGCAACGGCCACGGTCGACAAGCAAACCAAGCCTGCAGCCAAACCCGCCTCGAAACGAGCTGCAAAAGCCAAGCCGACCCCCGAGGTCGCGCCTCCGGTCGTCGAGAAGCCGATAGACGAAGATGATTTGGGAGATATCTCGGATAAGCTGTTGTTTTAGTGAATATTTAGTATTGTGTAGCGACGTGACCATCCGTATGCGAGAACGCAATGGGAAACATCATGCTGGAGCTGGATGCGGATAATACGCTGGATTATTTGCGGCGCCGCGGTGATGTTCCGGACTTGGATCAGGCCCGGGTGGAGATGTTGGGCTGGGGGGTATCCAACGTCGTTTTGCGTGTGACTCGCCCGGGATCCGATGACCTGATCATTAAGCAATGTCGTACGCAATTGCGGACGAAAACGGAATGGATCAGCCGGCTGGATCGCATCTTCCGTGAAATCGGCATGCTGCGATTGCTGGCCCCGTTATTGCCTTCCGGTGTGATTCCCCAGGTCCTGTTTGAGGATCGCGAAAACTACCTGTTTGCGATGGAAGCCTTCCCGGCGGATCACGTCGTGTGGAAGCAGGCACTGCTGGAGGGGCAACTCGATCTGAGCATCGCGGACCGCTTAGGCGACTATCTTTCTACCGTACATGCGCAGACCAGTTTTCGACCCGATCTGGCGGCCGAATGGGGCGATTTAGAAGTCTTTGATCAGTTGCGCTTGGATCCGTTTTATCGGTATCTCGCCCGGGTTCGTCCTGAGGTCAGTGGGCCGATTGAGAGACTGATTCAAGAGAACCTGACCACCTCGTGCTGTATCGTGCTGGCGGACTTCAGTCCTAAAAACATCTTGCTGGCGGGGGACCGTTTGGCCTTGGTGGATTTTGAGACAGGGCACTACGGAGACCCCGCATTTGATCTGGGATTTTTCTTAAGTCATTTGCTGTTAAAAGCGGTGCGTGACGCGGCCCAATTCGACGCATTTGCCGAATTAACTCGTCGCTTCTGGAAGCATTATCGAGCGGGTTTGGAAGGTGTTCAGCAGCACGCGGAATTTGCGGAATCGGCATTATTCCGGCGGACTCAGGGGCATCTGGCGGGTTGTCTGTGGGCTCGGGTGGACGGCAAAAGCCCGGTGGATTATTTAAATTTGGAAACCTCTCGCCAGCAGGTCCGGGAGTTTTCTCGCAGTTTGTTCGAGTCGCCTGCGACGACTTGGGATGAAACGCTGGCACGCTTAAAAGCGGGATTGCCTGCACCACGGTAAATTACGGGTACAGGTCCCAGAATTTGAGAGTTCCGTCCCACCCTGCCGAGACCAGCAACTGGCTATCGGTGGTGGCTTCTAAGGCGAGTACCGTTCCGGCGTGTGCGGGGATAGATCTGATGCAGAGTCCCGTTTGAATGTTCCAAATTTGGATCTGGCCGTCGATGCCCCCCGTGACGACATGGCGGCCGTTCTTCAGCATGCAGAGGGAGGCGATTGGTTGACCGGGGTGGCGGAATTTCAACTTGCGCTCACCGGTTCTTAAATCCCAAATTCCCATCTCACCGCTGCGTGCGACGGCCAAGACTTCGGTTTCATCCGACAGCACGGCGATCCCTTCGATGATCGAATCGTGCACGACAGCCGAGCTGGAAACCAGTGTGGTGCTGAGGATCTTTTTTGTTGCCAGGTCCCACAGCTGCAGTTGGCCGTGTTGGTTACCGGTCAGCAATTGCTTTCCCTGAGCGAGAAAACTGACCGTATGAATGGCGGACGAGACTGACGGAAGTTCAAACAATGGCTCCAGGGTATTGATATCCCAGAAGATATTCCGCTGATCGTCGCCACAGGTCAGAAAGGATTGTCCGTCAGGATGAAACGCGAGGCTGGTGATGCGTCCGCTGTGTCCCTGGCGATTGATCGAAGGGACGCAGATGTCATCCCCGATCCAGACCTCAATTTGGCCGGCTCCCGTGCCCACGATGAACTGGCTGCCATCTGGCGAGATGGCGATGGCACAGGCTTCACGAAAGCGGCTGGCCATTTCGGCCGATGGTTTTCGACTTTGCAGATCATGCACGCGGATCACGCCCGCCGTGCCGACCGAGATGGCGGCTTGCTGATCGGGTGAAATGGCGACGGCCGTGATGGGCGGCGTGTCGAACGAGGAATGTCGCAGGGCCGAACGAGGACCGGGATATCCAGAGATCAAACTTTCGTGCCAGGCATGCACTCCACAGACAATGATGACGATTGCGCCCAGGACCAAAATGACCTCCACGATACCGCCCCCGCGTTTCTGGCCGATCGGGCCAGGCTGTCGAGTGCGTTCGGAGGTGCTGGGTTGCGTCCTTGCAAGCCGCTGTCTCGGGCCACAATTTAACATAGGGGTCTCGTCTTTCTGGAGCGCAGACCGCGAACCCTCAATCAATTCAGGAGGCCGCAAACCGCGCCGCCGGACTGAGGGACGACGATCACGCTGTCCCACCGAGAAAGCCGCCAAACGCACCAATGTCAGGTGTCGTGGCACTTTTCAAGCACGTCTCTGCGGCTTGATTCCACTTACTCGGCCAATGCTATAACCATTTCACTGGTATTCATCTGGAATTTGTATCCAGGATCGACGACGTACGCGCCTGCCGAACTACGCCAGTGAGCATGAACAATAGCTAATAGGCAGAGACATCTCAACCGGGGCAATTCGTTCCTCGCTAACATTTAATGCTGCAGAGCCAACTTATGAACGATGTTTACGGCTCGCGAAATTTTTCAAAAAAATCTGCGAAATTCTCACTGAGCTGAACCGATCTCCATTCTTTCGTGAAGCATTGTTCCTGACGCCACGACATAACATGTGGTGACGGAGTGATCTAATGAATAGATGTTAGACTAAGGCTAGTTTGTCTAAATGCAAGGAAATTTGTGGGGAAGACGCGATGAATCAGATTTTTCTGTTCCGTTGTAAGCCATGAGTGAAATTGGTTTTACGGCGTGTTCTGGCTGCTGGATGAGGTGTTGACTGGCTTTTCCGTGGTCATTTGCTGGTTCTGGCGGCAATTGAAGAGACGGAGTTTCAGGGACAAAGTCTATTCCGTATACGATTTTTATGGATTTGCCACACCCGAATCGTCATTTTAACGGCTGCATGTACCACATTTGGCATTCGTCTGCCGCCAGGTGTGTTCGGTTGCCCGTCCGTTTATAATCACTCGAAAATTGATTGACCGTAAACGAGACAGTTTCAAACGTATCAAGCGCGGCAGAAGAAATACCATGGGCGTGAATTCGGTGTGGATTGTGGTGGGAATTGCGGCGGTGGGAATTGTGGCAGGCTTGATTGCTCGCAAGCCACTGCAGCGGTGGTCACGCCGGCGCTATGCGGAGCAGGCCGTAAAAAACTTTCGGCGGCAACGGGAAATGTTGGAAGCCAAGTTTTTCACGATGGCCAGTGCACTCGGCAAGCCGCGTGGCCTGCGGTGGTTAGACTGCCAATGGCAGGACCAGACAACGTTTGCCCGCGACCGACAGACGGGAATGATTACCGCATTTGTGGGCGTCAACATCCGCTTCGAAGCGATCGAAGGGGGCGACATGGAAGATGTCGCAGCGGTGGGAACAGTGCGCGAGGCCTGTGCTCTATTTCATTATCAGGCGGGTTCCTGGGGCACGGGTGGCCGAGCTCTATTCAACCTGGACCCACAGATGGCCATTGATCGCTTCCAGAATCAGTATGAGCCTCTGGAACAAGTCGTGGGCTCGGTGCGTGCTTAGTTTTGCTATTCGCTTGAAGTACTTGGGTAGCTCAGATTCTTGAATCTGGGTGAGCGTAGCGAACAAGAGGCTGCGGCTCTTGCGACGACGCTTTCTGCTCTTCGTAGGCGAGCGTCCGGCGTCAGCCGAATGGTTGTTAAACGCTGTCGGTTACAATGAATTCGACCTTCTCAATTCGGTAATAGCAGATCAATTCTCGCCACAAACATCCCTGAATCTCTATCGAGTCGCACACAACCATCCGGCTGACGGTGGACGCTCGCCTGTCAAGTAAAAAAGGGAATCTTAAAGGAGCCACAACCTCTTGTTCGCTGGCGCTCACCCAGATTCAAGTATCTGGGCTACCCATCGACTGCGTCGATTGAGACGCAAGCGTTCGGTTCAATATTCATCGCTTAGACTCCCTCGGCAATTCCTTCGCAAGAGGCTTGCTATGCCTTGTCCTCTCTGTGTTCTCCGTGTCTCCGTGGTGCAACATCTTTGATATTCCTCATTCGCGGACCTGGCTCTTCGCTCTCGACGTGAAGGTGGGTTTTGATATCATTCGCCAATCCGTCATCGGTCGGTGTAATGTCACCGGTTTGTTCTACATCCTTGGGAGCGCCGCATGAGAAATCAACAAACACGTCGCGACTTTTTGAAGACATCGACTGCCGTCGGTGTGGCTTACTGGGTCTCGGGGAATAACACCCCGGCTTTCAGCAATTCCGCGAACGAAGAAGTTCGCATTGCCTCCATCGGAGTTGGTGGTAAGGGCTCCAGTGATACGGACCAAGCCGGCAATCACGGTCGTCTGGTTGCGATTTGTGATATTGATGACAATAAGCTCAACGCGAAAGCCGAAAGTCTGTCGAAGACCGAGAAGCACAAGGGCTTCCAGAAGTTCAACGACTTCCGCAAGATGCTGGATGAAATCGGCAAGTCGATTGATGCCGTGACCGTCAGCACTCCGGATCATACGCACGCCGTCGCCAGCATCATGGCCATGAACATGGGCAAGCATGTTTATTGCCAGAAGCCGCTGACGCATTCGGTGTTCGAAGCCCGCATGATGCGTGAAGTGGCGAAGAAGAACAAAGTTGCCACGCAGATGGGCAATCAGGGGACTGCCGAGAATGGCTTGCGCCGCGCGGTCGAGATCATTCAAGATGGCGTGATCGGCAATGTGAAAGAGATCCACGTCTGGACCAACCGCCCCGTTTGGGATCAAGCTCCGGATATGGTCGCTCGTCCCACCGATACCCCGGCCTGCCCCGCTCACGTGCATTGGGACCTGTTCCTCGGGCCGGCACCCGAACGCGCCTATTCTCCCAAGTATCATCCGTTCGCCTGGCGTGGCTGGTTGGACTTCGGTACGGGAGCCCTGGGTGATATGGCCTGCCATACCGCCAACATGGCGTTCATGGCCTGCAAGCTGGGCTACCCGACCAGCGTAGTCGCCGAAGCCACCGACGTGAATTCCGAGACCTTCCCGTCCTCGGCGAAGATCACGTTCGACTTCCCCGCTCGTGGTGAATTGCCCCCGCTGAAGTTCTACTGGTACGAAGGTCGCCAGGGGGGACGTCACAACAAGGAAGGCAAGCAAGTCCTGCCTCCGGAAGAGTTGCTGAGCAAGGTGCTGAAGCCGGGCCAGAAGCTGTCGGACAGCGGCTCGTTGCTGGTGGGCGACAAGGGAATTTTGTTCTCGCCCAATGATTACGGTGCTCAGTATGTGTTGCTGCCCGAAGAGCAGTACATCGGGTACAAGGGGCCGGCGGAAACTCTGCCGCGTAACGGCAAGGGTGATGACGGCATGAAGGCCGAATGGGTTGCCGCCATCAAGGGTGGACCTGCCGCGATGTCGAACTTCGACTATGCCGGTCTGTTGACCGAGTCCATTCTGTTGGGCAACGTTGCTGTCCGCGCAGGCAAGAAGATCGAATGGGACGGTCCCAACATGAAGGTGACCAACTGCCCCGAAGCGGCCCAGTACATCAAGCGAGAATATCGTAAGGGCTGGGAACTGACCGGCTTGGTATAGTCTCTGCCGTGACATCCGCTGAATCCGGCCTGCGAGAGCAGCGACTGGTGGTTCAATCGAAAGAGCCCGGGCTTGTTATTGGTAACAAGCCCGGGCTCAATTCATTGATCGCGGTCAGTCTCTGGAGTCGTCGGATTGAGATCCCGATTTTCAGAGCGTTTTCGCTGCTGTCAACTATTCTGTTTCCTTGGTGACTTTGCGCTCTTTTAGTTTTCCGTCACGCTTGGTTTCCACGGTCCGCGTCGTGGAATGGTGCTCAAGTTTACCCATCAGCGTTTCGGCCTCGGCCAAGTGCTCTTCGGTGGTCTTCTGACCGGCGGCGAGGAGTTCGGCTAGTTCTGGTGAGACGTGGCGTTGGAAGACAACGAGCTTGTCTTTCATGGCCATGTGCATGCCGATTTGATGACCGATAAAGCAGCGGTCAAAGTCGTTGCCGCTCTTCTCTTCCAACTTCTCTTTCGCAGAAGCCAGACATTGAGCTGCGAGTTCACGTTCGAGTTGCATGTGGTGGAAGTGATGATCTGCCGAGTCGCCGGTATGAGCATCCGCTGTTTTTACCGCGCCAGCCTTATCAGCATCCTCGGTTGCTGCCGTTTGTTTAATTTCTTCGCGAGCCTTTCCAGCTTTCCGAGCTTCCTTGGGGGCGCCATCCAGGTACCCCGCCTTAGTCGCTTCGGGGGCATACTTTTGCAGTTTTTCAAGGAAGGCATGATGGTCGGTAATCATCATTGCGGCGAATTTTTTGACGTCTTCGTTTTGAGTTTTGGTGCGAGCGATTTCAGAGATCGCGATCTCACCCTGATTGCCGAGAGCGACGCATGTGGCCAGTAAATGGTCTGGAGAGCGTTTTTCCGATGCCGAATCGGCATTCCGAGGAGCTTTCGCTTCTACGGCCTCGGTGGACTTTGCTGGTGCCTTGGTGGCCGGAGCCTGTGCTGAGAGCAGTGCGACACTGGTGGTCACCATGACAAACGCTGACGCCACAAACATTTTTCGAAACATGAGAGTCACTCCTTTACGCCCGCAAGAAATTCGTTCTCCGACTCCGAGAGCCGGATGATTCTGAATTCCACCCCAGCCATGGATGGGCCGGCGGATACCGGCGGTGGCTTTGCGCCGAGCCTGTAACGCAAGATCGATACCACTGGTCTCAAATGAATTTTCGAACATCTCTGCCCAATCCACCTGCTTGATTGGAGTGGTCGGAAAGCGTAGTAGTCTGAACAAAGACGAGTAGTTAAAAGAGATCACTAATGGATGCTGACTGTTGGCGGTATCTCCTTACGAAGTTAGCACCAAGAGCGATTTGCTCGGGCGAACCAAACTGGCGAGGTGGGAGGCTTGGGACAACTTTTGTCACGAGAGGCGTGACGCGTTTTGTCAACGCGTGTTGTTTGGAATGGTGACCGCGATGCATTTTGGCAGCGTTGAACAATGCGTGATCGGCGGTCGTGCTGATCGACCGCCGGCCAAATTGTCAGGTGGGGTAAAGCACTCATTACGGGATGGACAGATCGTGATGGCTTTAATCTCGATTTGAGTGTGCATTGTTGTGAAAAACTGTTTCGTTTTTCGACACCAATTGCAGCAGTTTGCCACAGTGCGTTTGGTGACGGGATGCGAAAGCGGCGGATTTCCGGGCTTTAGAACTTGTGGCACCAATGGCACGTGTCTTGCATAGGTATTGTCTGAATCCGCAAACGGATCACCGAAATGCAGTCCAAAGATTTACAGATGCGAGCACCGCATAGGTCTCGGCATTTTTGGACACACTCGCATTTCATTTTTGACTGCTCGTACTCGCGATTTGGAAAGGAGATTTCCATGTCAAAGTGCAGCGTCTGCGGGAATGACTATGACAAGTCATTTACCGTGAATATGCATGGTCAGGAACACATTTTCGATTCGTTCGAATGTGCAATTCATGCCCTCGCGCCGACGTGTAATCACTGCGGCTGCCGTGTCATCGGGCACGGGGTCGAGCACGACAATATGATTTATTGTTGCGCCACATGTGCCGAACACGCTGGGGTCGTAGGATTGGTGGATCGTACCTGATCGACAATCACAGTTTCATGCACCTTCTGTGCTCGACTTAAAATGAGGCACGTCGATAGCCACAGCTATTGGCGATGTCTCATTCTTTGCCACGGTCATTGTGGCATCTCGGAGGCAATACCATGCACAAACTAGGACTGCCCAACATGGAGGAGATCGACGAACGTCGTCTCAAAGAGGCCTCTGAGATCAAACGCAAGGCGGCTCCGGAACGCACGCTGCCCGAAGAGGTCGCCGAGCGCACCAAGCGGCAGGTCGAGAGACGAGAAGCTCCGTAGCTGGATGAAAAGTAAGACTCCGGCGTGGTGGTTTCAGTATGGCTCAGGCGACCTTCTTATGGAGAGGCAGGTTGTGCTTCCTCATTGGAAAGGCACATCATGATTCGCAAACTGAGATCAGGGTATTATCGTCTGTACTCCAGCAAGCCCGATCCGCAAACCGGAAAGCGTAAGAATTTAGGCACGTTTGACACGCGCGAGAAAGCTCAACAACACGAACGCACGGTGCAATACTTCAAGCACAAGGGATAGTTGTTTTTACTGGGAATTCTGCAGTTCATCGATTCAGAAGGAATTGCACCACGGAGATCCGGAGAACACGGAGGTGGGAAAGA
>JAZKFE010000501.1:32555-32772 GCA_040386595.1 Planctomycetota bacterium
GGAAAGAAACCGTGTGATCGCAGATCTGATGAGCAATCGTCTGTGTTTTTCCGCAGTCCCTATCGGGACGATAGAACCTAGCCGTGGGTGTAAACCCACGGTCCGGATTTAAAACAGACTCCAAGCCCTGACGGGCTAAGCCGTGAGAGATTCTGGGAGGGTGAGGCTCCTGCCGAACCGCTTAGTCTTGCGAGTCCCTGTAGACTAAGCGGTTCGG
>JAZKFE010000502.1:0-4303 GCA_040386595.1 Planctomycetota bacterium
AACGACAGGCTCTCCGGGCCGAAAGATATCGCTCAAACGTTTTGGGGCGTTTTCGCACGCTGTGTGGTCGCGGTTTGCGGAGATTGATACACGTTGGCTCGTAAGACATCCAACGGATAAAACGTATCGCGCCAACGGACGCCGCCTTGTCGCAAGGTGACCCAGCCCGACCTGACAAACGCGAACTGCGTCATTAACGAAGCCACTGGGAAGGCCAGCCACAACCAATACGAGCGGGCCATGGTCCAGCTCAGATAGCCGTAGGTCACGTGCATCACCACGATCGTGGCCAGATAACCGCTGGCGCGCCAGTCGGGGAAAATGCAGGGCACGATATAGGGAATGAGCACCCCTGACGCCAGCACAATGGTCATCAGGATCAAACTGCTCAGGGAGAACTGGAGTGCCGCAAAACCGTTCTTCTCCAGCCCCTTGATCGCGCCCCACAACGAATGCTGCCAGCGGACGCTGACAGACGGGCCGGCGGTCAGGATGTCACAGCGAAAGTCGTGGTCCTTCAGCATCTGACCGAGTCGCACGTCGTCCAGAATTTCCATGGCCAGATTCGCATGACCTCCGGTGCAGTCATACGCCGTGCGGCGGACCAGATTGAACGCACCGACGCCAACATACGCGGATTTGATCCGTGGATTGCGAACTTTGTTCGGTTGCATCCCCGCCATGAAGGCGAGCGAGAAAAACACCACCACGGCGTTTTCCCAATAGCCCCCGGGAATCATGTGCGGGAACAACGTCAGCATGTCCAGACGTTCGGAGATCGCGTACCGGACCGCGCGGCGGACGGCATCTCGTTCGAAAACGACGTCGCCGTCCGTAAACAATAACCACTCACCGCGGGCGGCCAACTGCCCCAGGTGCATGGCATGGTTCTTTCCCAGCCAGCCGTTCGGAAGCTCTTGAACGTGGATCACCCGAAGTCGCGAGTCGGTCGCCGCCAGCTCGTCCATCACGCGGCCCGTGTTGTCCCGGGAACGATCATTGATGGCAATGATCTCTAACCGCGGATAATCGCTGGCCAGAAGGGATTTCAGTCCGGCCGAGATATTGGGGCCCTCATCCCGCGCGGGGACCATCACCGAGATCAGCGGCCAGTCCACGGGATCGGAGAGCCGCTCGGAAAACCGTCGCAAGGTGCGATGGCCAGCAGCCGAAAAGATGGGCAACAGCTTATACGACCAGGCCAGAAATACGATCCAGCCGAAAACGAATACGATCCACCACCACATGCACGGCCTCTTCGATGCCCCGATTATTCTTAACACTGTCCCGAGGAAAACGTTCTTGATCTGACTCTGGTGATCAACACGTCTCATTCTCGACGGTACGTGAAATAATCCAGCATTTCAAACGAACTGAGGAGTTGTTGAAACCTCAGTATGACGATGCTCGGTAAATCTGGGCAGTCTCGCCGATTCGACTTTTGAGACTCTTTCTAAGTTCACATCTGGCGCAAAACGGGCCGTCAGGCTTCTGACAACGCCGCCGTCCGTTACAATGAGAAGGCTTATGTTTTGCGTAGCCACCCGTGAGCCAGATTGATCGTAAGAGTCAGATCAAGAACGTTTCACTCGGGCTGCGGAGAGAAAAAAAACGCACTGATCACTGCCTGTCCAGATTCCGGACGATTTACCTATGCGGTTGTTTGCCGTGACGCTTGACCCCTTACCACCGTGGACCTTAGCCGGTATGGCTGTGGCAGGCGTGGTGGGTGTCTATCTGTTTCGTGCGGCGGCGGGCCCGCGTAGTGGCTTGTGGGGTGCCGTCCGGTCGGGATTGCGGCTGGTGGCCAGCCTGGTCCTGGTCTACTCGGTGTTTGCTGCCGCGTTGCTGAGTTTGCGGCTCGTGTTTCCCGAGTTAGCCATCCAGGTGAATCCGGTCTGGCCGTGGCCGATGGTGCTGATCATGAGCATGTCGGCGGTCGGGGTCGTCCTGGGGACATACCCCCAACGGCTGACCGCATTTGGGCCATGGCAACGTGGCCTGTTGCTCGGTTTGCGGTTGACTGCGGCGTTGTTGCTGATGCTGGCGATGCTGCGCCCCGGCTTGCAGTGGTCCAAAAAGAATGACCGCGCAATTCTGTTTCCGATTCTGGAAGATGTCAGCCGCAGCATGCTGACCAAAGACGGCCCCGGAGGGGCATCGCGCTACGAAAGCCAGCAAAAAGTTCTCCTGGAGAACCACGGGTTGCTGGAGCAATTGAGAAAGAAGGTGCAGGTTCCGGAATACGGTTATAGCCAGGATTTGGAGCCGATCGCGCCCGATGCGGTTCCCAAACCGGGGAGCTCTGGTGAGCCGAAAGGAAACCAGACGGCCCTGGGCTTCGTGCTGGATGCGCTGCTCAAACAGCATCCGAATCAGCCGATTGCCGGCGTGTTGATGTTCGGAGATTTTGGCCAGCGTGCCCTGCCCCCCTACGATGTCGATCCTCGCCTCGTGGCACAACGTTTGGCCGAGTTGCATATTCCCGTTTACACGGTGCCGTTTGGAGCGAACAACCTGTCGTCCTCGGGACGCGATCTCATTGCGGAAGAACTGGTCGTGAGTCCGACCGTCTTCGTCAAAAACACGGTGATCGTCGGGGCCAAGATTCGGGCTCTCGGTGCGGCGGGACGCGAGCAAACGGTGCAACTACTGGTCGAGCAGCCGACCAATCGGCAGCCTGGGCAGCCGGCACAGATGGAAGTCCGCAAATCGATCAAAATTCGCCCCTTGGGGAACGAAGATATCATCCCGGTAGAGCTCGATTTTACCCCGCAGCAAACGGGAGAATTTCGCGTCAGCTTGCGGGTCGTGCCTGACGAGGGCGAACCGATTGTTAATAACAACGAGGTGACCACGTTCATCACCGTGCTCAAGGGCGGTTTGAGCATCGCGTACTTTGATGTCGCCCGGAATGAACGGACCCCGATCTCGAATCTGGCGAAATCCCCCGATATTCAGCTCGATTCTAAGCTGATTCGGATTGGTTCAAAGTTCGGCGAAGCGAACTTCGAATCGGAGTGGTTCCAGCCGGGCAAGTACGACGTCTACATCATCGGTGATGTGCCGGCAGATGTCTTTCATCAACCCCGCATGAAGATTCAGCCGTTGCAGGCAATCCATGACGCCGTGGAACGGGGGGCGGGTCTGTTGATGATTGGTGGGATGCGAAACTTTGCCGCGGGAGGCTATGCCGAAACTCCGCTGGCGGCGACGTTGCCCATCCAAATGAATCCCGCCGATAAATTGCTGCCCGGCACTTTGGATAAGGATCTCAATCTTATCGGCCCGCAACGGATCGAACCGACTTCCGATGGGCTGAATCACTTTGTGATGCGAATCGACAGTCCGGCCCGCAATCTGGCCAAATGGCATGAGTTGCCGCCGTTGAATGGTGCGACCAAGCTGGGACCGCCGAAACCGCTGGCTCAGATTCTGGCCCGGAATACTGACGGCAATCCCCTGTTGATTGCCCAGGATTTTGGACGCGGCCGATCGATGGCGTTTGCCGGGGACACGACATTCCTGTGGGCCCTGGCCGGTCAGGAAGAGGTTTCCCAACGATTCTGGCGCCAGCTGATTTTGTGGCTGGCCCATAAGGAATTGCAGGGGGACAGTTCTATCTGGTTGAAGCTGAATGAGCGTCGCTTCCGTCCCGGGCAGCCGGTCGATTTGACCTTCGGGGCGAAGAGCAAAGACGGCGGACCGATCGCGGACGCCCAGTTCAAAGTCCAGGTTTTTACCCCCAAAGGTGAGCCGAAACTGCTGGCCGCTCAACAGTTAGGGGCCGATCACACCGCACGGTTTACGGAAGCGCTGGCGCCGGGTGAATACACGGCAGTGGTCGAAGCGACTCATCAAGGGCAGTCGGTGGGCAGTGCGGCCCGATCGCGGTTTATGGTCTACGAACATGACCTGGAATTGCACAACCCGGCGGCCGACAGTGCGCTGGCCGCCGAACTGTCCGAGACGACTGGCGGGAAAAGTCTGAAATCGGAAGACTTGTCTAGCTTTCTCCGCGATCTCCTGAAACGAGACCTGCAACCCGACGACCGACGCCTGACAACCGTTTCTCTGTGGGACAACTGGTTGTTCGTGCTCATCTTCGTAACTATTATGACGGTTGAGTGGTTTCTGCGAAAAAGTCGGGGCTTGGTCTGAGTGTTAAGTCGAGTAGAATAAGGATGCTGTGTCGAATAAACCGAATATGTCTGGTACGCCATAGTCGTTGTTCGCTCCGCGAACTGAACGTGTCGAAGGGGCTCGGCGGAAATAAATTTACCGCGGAAGATTGAATCCAAGC
>JAZKFE010000503.1:0-4198 GCA_040386595.1 Planctomycetota bacterium
TGCCGAACCGCTCAGTCTGGCGAATTCAATAGACCAAGCGGTTCGGCGGGAGCCTCACCCTCCCAGAGAACATGATTCCCCGACGACATTTAAAACCTATTTCCGCGGATGACACCCCACAACTGCCCACGGCCTGACGACATCATCCCATGCCTGATTTCCAATACACAGCACGCGAATTAACGGGAAAGGAAGTTTCCGGCACATTGACCGCTTCGTCCGAGCAGGACGCTGTCAATAACTTGGCTTCAAAAGCCTTATTCCCGATCAAGATCGGTCTGGCCAAGACGGAAACCACGAAGCGCAAGCAAGCCGGTAAACGAGTCAACGCGACGCTGCTGGCCACGTTTTACGCTCAGCTGGGCGATTTGTTGCATTCTGGCGTCCCGTTACTACGCTCTCTGGAAATCCTGGAACGGCAAACCAACAAAGCCGCGTTGGCGATGGTCTTGGAGCAAGTCCGCGAAGATGTCGCGGACGGTACGCGGCTGGCTGAGGCCTTGCGCAGTCACCCCCGCATCTTCAGCGAACTCGCCGTCAGCATGGTTCGTGCTGGCGAAGAGGGTGGCTTCCTGGAAGATGTGCTGAAGCGGATTGCTCAATTCACCGAGCAGCAGGAAGACATGAAGGGTCGCGTCGTAGGAGCGTTGGCCTATCCCATGTTTTTGCTGGGTGTGGGCGGTATTGTCGTCACCGGTCTGATTGTGTTTATGGTCCCCAGCTTTGCCCCGATCTTCGAACGCCTGGAAGAAAAAGGGGAGCTGCCGTTTGCGACGCAGATCCTGATGGCAGTCAGTGCCGGCCTGCAGAAATATGGTTTCTGGCTGCTGTTCCCATTTGCCGGGGCCATCTGGTGGTTCCAAAACTATACGGCGTCCGAAAAAGGCCGCTACAACCTCGATTGGTTACGGCTCAACGCACCGGGAATTGGCCCCATTTTTCGCAGTCTGGCCATTGCCCGCTTTTGCCGCATTCTGGGGACGTTGCTGCAGAACGGTGTGCCGATTTTGCCCTCGTTGCGGATCGCTAAGGACGCCACCGGAAATCGCATTCTGAGTGCTGCCGTGGGGGCTGCTGCGGATAATATCTCGGCCGGTAAATCGCTTGCTAAACCTCTTTCTGTAAGTGGTCAGTTTCCCATGGAAGTCGTGGAAATGATCAGTGTGGGTGAAGAAGCGAATAATCTCGAGCAAGTGTTGCTCGACATCTCAGAAGGCATGGAACGCCGGACCTATCGCAAATTAGAACTGTTCGTGCGACTGCTCGAACCGTTATTGTTACTGGTACTGGCAGTCATGGTGCTGTTCCTGGTGGTGGCGCTATTATTGCCCGTCTTCCAAAGCGCGGGAGCTTTGAGTTAGTCAAAAGTGAAATGAAACGTGTCGGGTCTAGCCCCGAAGTTCACAGACATTCAGACACCAGACGCCAGTTGATTTAAGGAATAAACATGCGACAGAGACGACAAGTTCAACACAATAAACGCCGCGGTTTTACGCTGATCGAAGTGCTGCTGGTGCTGGCAATTCTGGGGGTGATTGCCGCGATGGTGGTTCCCCAATTGATGGGCCGGCAGAAGAAAGCCAACATCGACGCTACGCGCTTGAGCATTACCGGTGTCGAGCAGGCTCTGGATCTGTATGCCGTGGACCATAGCGGTGAGTATCCGACGACCGCCGAAGGTTTAGAGGCACTGATTTCTCATCCGAATAACGATGAAAAATGGAACGGGCCCTACTTAAAAGAAACGAAGGTCCCGGTGGATGCCTGGGGCCGCCCGCTGCAGTACGAATTTCCGGGCCAGCACAACGCCCAAGGGACCAAGCCCGATATTTCTTCGGGGGGGCTCGATAAGGCGTTCGGCACGGAAGACGACATCAACAATTGGACCAAGTAGTCGTCGCCAGTTTGTGACGTAGCCGAGACTGCACCGTCTCGGCTACGTGTTGCTGTTCCCTCGAAATTCAAGTTTCACCCACGATATGATTTCATGCGTCGCATAGTTCCGCCACGACCGAACTCGCCGGGCTTCACTCTCTTTGAGATGCTGTTGGTGCTGGCGTTGTTGGTGTCGCTGTTGGCGGTGACCTTCCCGACGCTCGGTCGGCTGCAAGTCGAGTATCAACTGAAGCAGGGGGCTGAGCTCGTACGGCTGCAGGTGACGTCTGCCCGGTTGCACGCCTTGGAATCAGGAATCGACTACCAGTTCCGGTATGAACCGGGCGGCAAACATTTTCTCGCCGTTCCCGCCGATTACCAGGCGGTTCAAGCCCAGGCGACTGCGGCGAAAAACAATCCCAGTGGCGCGGCGACGGCCGGCTACTGGAAGACTCAGGGTGAGTTTCAGGTTAAAGTGAAGTTTAGTGCGGACACCTCGAAACTTCTCAATAGCCAGTCCCAGGCTCAAGCACCGCAGCCCCTGCCGCCCGAGTTCCTCGCGGGATTTGAGAACTCAGGTGTCCTCACCTCTGTCGTCTGGTCCCCCCCGCTGATCTTCAAACCAGATGGATCGGCCCAGGACTTTGCGGTGGAGATCGAAAACGAAGCTGGGGCCTATGTGACTCTGGAAGTCCGTGGCATTACGGGCGGCACACATCTGTCACAACTCTTGCGGAGGGTCCGCAATTGATGACTCTAGGTGGCACGAGACCGTTGCGCAGATCGATTCGCCGTACCCGCTCGTCAGCCGGATCCGCAGGGCTGCGTCGTGGCCTGACCTTGTTCGAGGTTTTGCTGGCACTCGTCATCTTCGTCGGAGCCATGGCGGCTGTCGGGCAACTCGTTTCCAACGGGGTGCGTGCCGCCTTACAGGCACGATTTCAGAGCCAGGCCGCCATGATGTGCGAAGCCAAGCTGGGCGAAGTCGTTGCCGGAGTCCAACCGCTTGCGGCGGCCCAAGCCGTCTACCCTGACGATCCCGCCTGGTCTTGGACGCTGGCGGTGACCGCCGCACCAGTACCCGGCCTGATCCGTGCGGAAGTGACGGTGCAGCGGACGGGCTCGAATGCCAAAGGCAAAGTCACTTTCTCATTGGCCCGCTACGTGCGAGATCCTCAAACTTACATTGCCGCACAGCAAGAGGCCGACCGGATCGAACAAGAGAAAGCGCAGGCTGCCGAATGAAAACGCTGACTCCAGTTCGCTGCCGCGCCGACCGGATTTCTCATCAAAAGTCCCATCCTCGCCCGTTACGTAGTGGCTTGAGCCTGATCGAAGTGATGGTTTCATTGGCGTTGAGCGCCGTATTGCTGACCTCGGTGTATTCGGCCATCACGATGTACTTTCACTATTCGACATCGGGGCAGGATGAAATAGAAAAGAATCAACTGGCCCGCGTCCTCCTGCAACGTATCGAGACCGATTTGCGCTCGATCGTCTATCGCCCCGAGGACAAATCGACGACCGCTACGGATGATTCCGACGCACAGTCGGGGGCCAATAGCCAGACTTCGGGGACTGGAGGAACTTCTACCGGTTCCACAACCGACACTTCGACGGCTGAAACTGTAACGGTGAAGGATCCTTCCGACGCCTTTACGGGCTCGTCATCGGGATTGTTTGGCAACACGCAAACCATCGTCCTGCATGTCAGCCGCCCGCGGCTGGATCTGGTTTCTGCTCCGCAGTTGAATAATCAAATGGTTGGCTCCCGAACCAGCGATCTCAAGACGGTTTCGTATTTCGTGGCGGGGAGTAGTGCCGGGGGGCTGCAAGCGATGGCGGCCGCTCAATTTGCCACGCAAACGCAAAATGGCTCAGGAAGATCTCAGGGGCTGGCCCGCATGGAAGGGGACCGGTTGGCATTACAACTGGCGGATAAAAGCGGCAACATGGCTTCCATGCTGGGGCAGACGCAGTTGTTGGCCCCTGAAGTCATTCGGGCGAATTTTCGCTATTGGGATGGTTCCACCTGGGCCATCCAATGGGATAGTGCGACTTATGGTGGATTACCTCGCGCAGTCGAAGTCACCCTGGAGCTAGATTTCAACGCCATTCAACCGTTTCAGAGCCGGTTCAAAAAGCAGAAGAAACAGGAAGCCACGCGCACCTATCGGTCGGTGATCGCATTGCCGATTTCCAAACCGATTATTCAATCGGGGGTGTAATACGATTTACTACCGATTCAGATTTGGGATTCGTTGCTAATTATTGTCTCCACGATGGGTCTAAAACCCTCGCCTTCAGGCGAAACCTTTAGGTT
>JAZKFE010000504.1:0-8875 GCA_040386595.1 Planctomycetota bacterium
CCTTTCAAGAATTCTAGCGCGTTACGGTCAATAGTCACCTTTTAAGACACGCTCTAAGTAAATCCTTCACCTTTACTCCGATCAGGTTTCGAACTTCCCGGAATTGTTCTGGCTGCATTTCCCTTGGATCCGGAATCTGCCAGTCGACTCTCTGCTTTGCATTGACCATCGGACACTCGTCGCCACATCCCATGGTGACGGCGACATCGAAATCCCGGCCGTTAAACGGATCCAGCCCCTTCGACGTGTGAGTAGTCAGGTCGTACCCCAGTTCCTTCATCGCCTCAATCGCTCGTGGATTAATTCGCCCTGACGGCCGGGAACCGGCACTAAAGGCTTCAACTTCTTCTCCACCGTACATGCGAGCAAATGCTTCCGCCATCTGACTACGATTGGAGTTCTCGACGCATACAAAAAGTACTCGCGTTGAAGAGTTCATGAAGTCTCCGATGTTTGCGTGTTAGCGAATTAGCAGCAACCCGTAGTTGAACAGCACGGCGTGTTGGTCGGCCCGATGCCGCAGCGATCCGGAGCAAGGCAGGCAGTGTGTTTCGTCCCGAGATGAAGCAGAATCCCGGATGGCGTTACTTCGACGCCCGACAGTGGATACTGCGAGATCGCTTTGCTCTCGTACTCGATTTCAACTGGGATGTCAGTGCTCTGAATTAGCGGCGCTGCAAGATTCATGATCTTGGCAAGCTTAATCGTGTCTAGGCGGTGATCCGTGTCTTCTGCGACCCAGACCTGCAACACACAAGACGTTGTAGATCTCACAGTTCCGCCGCAGTCGATGAAGTCCTTCTGAACTCGGCCCACTTCCGTTACGTGGAAATGAGCGGGCACAAAAGCTGAGTCCGGAAGCATGATGTGAATAGCTGCTGACGGATTCTCCTGAAGAAAATCGAGGAATGATTTATATGTCATCGTTGAATCTCCTATTTCTGTCGACGTAAATTGGCATCCATTTCCGTTCAGTTATTTCGCGTCATTGTGCGGCGTGTAACCAGCCTGAACTGGCCCATGGATGCACGCGAATAACGCAAGCCCTGTGAGTGCTCCCCCTATAGGCCCCGCGATATACACCCAAAGATGTTGCATGTGCCATGCAATAACAGCGGGCCCGATGGAGCGTGCTGGATTCATGGACGCCCCGCAGATTGGGCCAGCGAACATCGCTTCAAGGGCAACTACAGAGCCGACGGCGATTCCGGCGAGTGCCCCTTTCTCCTTCGACCCGGTAGACACGCTGAGAATGACAAACATGAGAATCGTCGTCAGGATGAACTCTAGAACCAGTGACTGAATTGCACTTCCTGTCGGAAGTGTGGAACCAAGCAACTGATGTGCGGGGAAAAGGCACTTAAGACAAGTGCTAGCGAGGATTGCCCCAGCGCATTGGGAGAGGATGTAGGGTAAAACCCTTCGTCCGTCGAAACGGCGAGCCGTAAAGAAGGCGAGCGTCACGGCCGGATTTAGGTGACAGCCCGAAACGTCGCCCAAAGCGTAGATCATCGACAAAACTATCAGCCCGAAGGTCAGGGCTATTCCAACATGTGACACTGCTCCGGAGCGAATGTCATTGATTACGATTGCTCCTGTCCCGGCGAATACCAAAGCGAATGTGCCGAAACATTCAGCAACGAGCTGTCGCATCCCCTGACTTCTCATTCGCAACACTTTCCGAGAATTCCCTTGGTTCGATTATCGACCTCTTCCATGAGGCACATTGCTTGGTCAAGTAGCGTGCGGACGCACAGATCAACGAGTTTGTAATGGATATTGTTGCCGTCTCTTCTCGACGTAAGGATTCCTAAGTCCGAGAGTCGTTGCAGTTGATTCGAAACGGCCTGTGGCTTCATTCCTAATGACTCGGCCAGATCTGTGACACGCAGCTCACCTTCTCGGACAAGGGCATGCAGCAACCTGAGTCGCGTGTCATTGGCGAGAACTTTGAAAACGGCAGCCAACCCCCCCGCTTGAATTGGGGACAGCAGAGCCCGTTCCGTGACCGGCAACCGAGGCGTGCAACTTCGGACTGTCTTCTTTGATGTCGATGCCATAGCAATCTTTCGCCTTCACTATTACACTATGCAGTGTATCAGTGTCTGTCAAGGGATTGGTCGCCAAATTTGATCACGCAAATGTGGCGACGGGGATGCAAACAAATTCTCGGAACGAAGCTATCGTTTCGATAAACGCGAAGTGCGTCAACACAAAGGCCTAAACGATGATTGATCATCCCAATATCCTTGTGCTCTGTACGGGTAACTCGTGTCGAAGCCAGATAGCCGAGGGCTATCTTCACGAACTAGCATCAGCCCGATTCAACATCTTAAGCGCGGGGACAGAACCCAAAGATTTTGTCCACCCGATGGCGATTGCGGTGATGGCAGAGGATGGGATCGACATTTCACACCAACGACCGAAGCATCTCAAGGAGTACCTTGGCCGAATCGCAGTTCGTTACCTCATGATCGTTTGCAGCGGGGCCAATGAAGGCTGTCCCCGCATCTGGCCCGGAATGTTGAACCGCGTTGTCTGGCCGTTTGACGACCCTGCCGCTTTCGTTGGAACTGACGATGAAACAATCGCGGAATTCCGGCGAGTCCGGGATGAAATCAAATTAGCAATTCGAGTTTGGCTGGCCGACATTTGAGAGTCAGTACCCGCCCGAAAAGAAAAACGTCCCCGCGATTGCAGCAATTCCGACGGAACGGCCGGGTGGCACTGTTTTGCGACTGTACTCGGTCGTTAAGCAGTGGTTCTCCGAGAATGCGAGTCTCCCGGAGCACTGCTGAGATACGACGGAATTGGCTACTTCAAGTTCGCGCCGAACTGCGCCGCCCCGAAGCAGCGGCACGAGAATATAAGGGGTCAGGACTCTTTGATCAAAGAGTCCTGACCCCTTATATTCTCCACATGATGAGTATCAAGCGGTTCAACCCGATATGTGCATGTGCCGCTGCCGGGTTTGCGATAACTTAATGAGACTCGCGCGGCACAACGCGGGCGAACTTGGGCGTTAGACATCTTATGACATTGCGTGCTCTTCTTGTGGATCTCGATGACACCCTGCACGACAAAACGGCTACCGCCAGCATCTTTGCGAGTCGCCTCTACCAACAAGCCAGCCTCGATTCACTTGGCATCAATGAGCAGGCTTGGCTCACCTCATTCGTCGGTCTCAATGACTTACGGATTGAAAAAAGGGAAGTCTTCAGCCGCCTCCGAGATCAGTTCAAACTCCCTCCCGCGATGGCTGAACGGTTCCTCAACGACTTCGACGACAATTTTGGAACATTGGCCGTTCCATTTCCCGGTGCAAAGGAACTGCTACGGGACGCGAAGAGCCAGGGACTCTTGATTGGCATGATTACAAACGGAAGGGATGCTTTTCAAAGAAGCAAGGTTTGCGGGCTCGGGTTGTCGTCGTACTTCGATTGCATCCTGACGTCTGGTGCCTTCGGTACCAAGAAGCCGGCCAGCCCAATCTTCATGGCGTGCCTGGCGTCGCTGGGCGTGGCTCCCCAAGAGGCGGCGTTTGTCGGCGATGATCATGCGGCAGATATTCAGCCGGCATGGAAACTCGGTATGATTGCCATCTGGAAATCCAGGCAGCAGTCAGACATCGCGGCGTTCAGCAGTGACAACCTATACGACATTCGTCGCTATGTACTGGCCCGCATCTGAGTACTCGATCAACTGCTCCCGGCGTGGCAGGGTGGCAAGGGTTTGAATGCCAACAAAACAGAGGTCGTGGCACTGCTGAGATACGACGGAATTGTCAACTTCAAGTTCGCGCCGAACTGCGTCTCCCCGAAGCAGTGGCACGAAATTCATGCAACAACCCAGGCACGCCGTGAGCCGGCGTCCTGGGTTGCGTGTCGTGTTCATGATGCTGCGGCAGTAGCTGCGGCCCGTTTGATCACCGCGGGAACGATTTGAACTATTTCACCGGAACGATTTCAAACGTGTTGGCTTTCATCACCAGCGCCTTCGCCACTTCGGCATCCAGGGCGGGCAGCTTGGCCAATCGGTCGTGGATGACAACTTGCTTCTTTGCTTCGAGCTCGGCTGGGGGGATCGCGCTGTAAATCCATTCGGGAACGCTCGATAGAACGATGCCGCGGAAAATGGCGTCGTGGTGGTAGCGGTTCTTGTTCTCCACGGCAGCCCTGACGAGCTTAACTTGCTCGGCAATCGGGCCGCTGGCCAAGGCACCCGTCGCCAGGTTGGCTCCGGCGGCGAGCTGCTCGGAAGTCAGTTCGGCAACCTTCGCCCCACCGATCTTCACGTCGTACTTACCGACAGCCAGCCCCGTGACCTTAAGGTGATAGTTGTTAAGTTCTTCCAAAATGGGAGCAGACGGCAGAATGCTGGCGGCGTCTGCAGGGAAGAAGGGCAATGCGCCGTCGAGCCGAGTGAACGTCAAACCGCCATCCTTCGCGACGACAGCCTCAATTTTGCAGTTCTGGAGCTCACCAATTTTGCCGGTGGCATCGAGTTCCGCAGACGACACGAGCGACGGGAAGCTGAGCCCCTTCAAGATCGAAGCGGCCATCAAGGCTTGGCCTGGAGGTCCCGGATGCACAGCGTCGCCACCGGTGATGCGGGGGTAATTGGGCCCCTTCGCCCGAGCTCCATCCAACGCTGCGAGGTAGGGATGAAATTGATCGACGAACAAACCTTCGTTCTTGTCCGCAATAGCCTTCACACCTTCGGAGAATTTTTCCAGCGTCTGATTGTAGCCGGTCAATGCCGTGGGACCTTGCGCGTCGGTGTCGAGCGGTTGGGGAGTCACCCAGGCAGTACGGATATTGGCGGCCTTGGCCTGATTGGCCATCCCCTGCAAGCCATCCATATACGGCTTAAAGGTGTCTTCGCCAAAAGCCTTGTAGCCGCCATCGTTCATGCCGAAATCGACAGTCATCGCGGTCGGCTTGTGCAACAACACGTCACGAGTAAACCGAGCATTACCGCCGACGGAGCGATCGCCGCCAATACCCACATTGCGGAAGGTCAACTTCCAGTGGGGAAACCGAGTCACCGTCCACATCTCGACGAAGTTGGAGTAGAGGTGTTGCTCAGTAATACTGTCGCCAATCATCACGACAGTATCGCCATCCTTCAGAAAGAAATCGGCACCGTTGGCCGACGCAGTCCCGCACAACGCCACAACAATGAGACACCAGCGCATGCATCGCATCATAGATCAAGCCCCTTCAGAGTGAGTACAACAACAGATTCGCGGGCTCGGGACTTAACCAATTTTCCGATAGGCAGCAGCCGAGCACATCGCCGCTGCATGGTGCGATACACCGCGCTGCACGTCAAGGCTCCGGCAAGTCGTCCATAGTCGTTGTTCGCTCCGCGAACACAACGCGTTCGCAGTAGCGAGTCGGAAGCTGCGAACAACCTCTACTCATAATTCATTCCTCGCTACTGCGGTCTCGTTCAGTTCGCGGAGCGAACAACGACTATGGACCACGATAAACAGATTGGGGCCACCGACTGCATGGTCGGTGGCCCCAATCTTGAACCATCACTTTGTCTCAAACACAATATCCGTACGTCCCGTATCGGGAATTTCGATTTCCCAAGGGGTCTTTTTAATAGACCCGTAATCTGGAAGTTTAATTCCCGCGGCTAACGGCGGACTCAGGCAAACCTTATATTTCCCGGGAGCAACCCCTTCCCCAAATGGAAAGGTCTTCATGGTGAATGTGCCATCCACCTGCAGCATGCTCGTTGGGTTGTCCTTCTGATATTCGGCGTCTCGATCAGGATAGAAAATGATCGAGCCCGAAGTGAGTGGTTTTCCGTTGTGAACCGCCTTGCCGGTCGCGGCGACCAACAGCGGCTTATCAACGTCCTCACCACAACCCGCGACGGCCAGCAGCAAGGGCACCGCCAGCAGCACCGCAGTACGAAACACGCGTCGCACGGCCAGCAGCCCGTTGTCAACCTGATGTCCGTAAGCCGATTGGTTCATGGTCAGTCGTGTCTGTGGTAATTTGATTGACATAAAGATGGTTCCTACTCTCGTTATTCGCTAATAACCTGACCATCTTTGGGTTGGATCATGTAGGCCAGAACAGTCGTATTCATCGAATAACTCAGGGTTCTGACGCTGCCGTCACCAAATGCCAACTGAGCCCCGCTGGAGTCTGGAGACCCCCAGTTACCACCGCCGCAAGCAGCGTTCGCCAGAACGGCTACAGTAATGTCAGAAGCACGTTCGGGAAAGGCATTCAGAGTCATGTCCGAATAGAGTTCGTTTCCACAACGACCAGCGCCTCCGGTGCCTCCCATAATCCACGGCTCATCCCAATACAGGCCGCCACCCTGCCATCCTTTTTGAGCCATCGCCTTCTCACCAAAATAGGCGGTATTCGAGGTTCCGTCGGTGATGTCACGTTGACTATAGGGCATGCCCCAGTTCGCGCCATAAGTGGTCCGAAACACCTGATCATTGGCAGCGTAGTCGGTCCGGCCCGCCCCGCCGGTCAGCCCGGCGGTATCGTAACTCCAACCGGCATAAAATGGATCTGTTGCGGGAATGACGAAGGCCCCGCTGCGACGAGAGGGATTGTTGAAGATCGGCACCGCGGTCGCGAAGCACAATAAGGGATCATTAAACAACGCCGTTTGCTCCAAGAATGGTAGCAACGAATAGAACGTTGAACCGAGTTGGACCTTGGGCTCGTCGGCGGGGTCCCCCCAACGCGGACTGTAATTCCAACCCGCAGCCGCATACGTCGTGACCTTGGGGGTCAGAGTGACGACACCTTTTACCGTCGACTGATAGGTCGTCGTATTGGGGTTGTCATAACCGCCACTGGTCGGCAGATGTCGGAAGGTCTCCTCAAAGTTGGCCGCAGCCAAAGCCATTTGCCGCAGCTGATTCCGGGACTGAGTCCTCCGTGCGGCCGCTCGGGCCTGTTGCACCGCCGGTAGTAACAGACCGATCAGCACGGCAATGATCGCAATTACGACCAAGAGCTCGATCAGCGTAAAACCACGGCGGGTGGTGGCCAATATGGGCCTGATAGATGTTGGGCGGAGTGTTCTCATGAGGAAACCTGCGTTACAAGAGGTTTGCGGAACGGCGTGCATCAATCGCACCAGAGCGACCGAACACGGTCAACGAATCTGCAACTTGTCGCCGTGTGATATCGTAATCGTGGAAGGCGGCGTGCGCAATCCCATTAGGAAATTGCGTCGGAGGGACTCAGCGGTAAGAACCGATTGTGTTTTTTTTGAGCTGCCAGCACACTCGGAGTACGCGTCAATGCTCTGACATTCTTATGTGCGTCAGAAAGTCTGTCAAGCAACACGAAGCGGTCGTTCCGGCCTGTCAGTTGATCGCCCCGTTGTGGCAGGCGACAGTCCATCCCATATGTACAGACCTGAGAAATCAGAATCCAGCGGGCCCTCTGGCCAGTCCTTGACAAGGTTCCTCGCCTGAATAAGAATGACGTTCGTAATATCGTAAGAATAAGAGAATGTAGAGAATAAACACGTTCGGAACTGATACTTCGAACGTGCTAGCGATTCACACTGTTCCTCTGCCAGCGGCTCCCTGAGGTTACCTGCCCACCCAGCGATCACTTTTGAACTGCCGCTGAAACGAATGAGTCGACGTCTTTCTGGAGAATAGCGATGAGCATTGCCACGGAAGTGAAGACGGTCCCCAACCGGACGCCCGCCAAGGCGACCCAGTTGATCAAATTCCATGCGAGTTTAAACGTCTCCAACCTGACCAAGTCGATCGAGTTCTACAGTGCGCTCTTGGGTGAAGGCCCGGTGAAATCCTACGTTGACTACGCCAAGTTTGAAGTCGACATCCCCCCGCTGGTGCTGTCGCTGAAACCCAAGCGAGCCTGTGCGGGCGGCCCCTTAAATCACCTCGGGCTGCGAATGACTTCGCTGGAAGATTTGCAAGCCATCCACGAACGCATGAAGGCGGTCGGGGCTCGCATTGGTGAGCAGGACGACGTCAAATGCTGCTACGCTCGACAGACAAAACTCTGGATTACCGACCCGGACGAAACACTGTGGGAAGTCTACTACTTCCACGAAGACGTTCCCGATTGGGGTGAGATCAACAATAAGCCCAAGCTCTGGTCGGCTCCGCTGAAAGCGTTTGGTATCCGCGGTGTGATCCGTCGCTGGTGGAACAATTCCTTCGGCGCATGTGCGACCGATGGCATGGTGGGGGAAGCAACGGGGGTCGGCAGTGGCCAAGCCACAAAATCTCCCATTCCTGCCGATGCTTGCCGGACCAGTCAGTCCTAGAACCTGCTGTCCTCCTGCCACGTGTCCGCATCGAAAAAACCATTTCTTCGGGAATTTTCGCTGCAGTTTGAGGTGTTGTTGCGCCTTCTCAAGCAAGACTTTCTATGCCCACCCATCAAACCTCTGCCGCATTGCCGCCCGCCAGGACCTCGGTCCTGACGACTGCGGCCGAGTCGGCTGGATATTGGTTGGGCTTGCCGTTTCGCTGGGCCGGGCAGATGGTCCGCAACGGCAGCGACATTCTCCGCGTCCTGGATATCATCCGCTTCCGTCCACTTCCCGCGGGATTGGTCGATCTGCAACATCCCTGGGTGACGGGTATCAATCCAGAGACCGGCGACCCGATCTGGCGCGACAATGTGATCTATCGTTCGCCCAGAACTCCAGGAGCAACTCACCTCGCCGAAGACGATGTGGTACTATTGGCGAACGGCAGATTTCTGGCCCGACGTGTCGGTCAATCTGCCATCACCCCTGAAATACCCATCGGACCGCAGCGCAGAATGCCGCACGCCATCAATTACATGCATGGTTCCTCGCATTACAACAGCGGCCTGATTCTGTTCAATGATTTGCA